>NZ_JBFTQH010000025.1:0-81826 GCF_056398905.1 Rhizobium sp. 01T417
GGCCTTCGTCACTGCTTACAACTTCGCCAAACACCTCAAGGCGCTCCGATGGCGAACGCCCTATCAAGCAATCTGCAACGCCTGGACAAGGGACCCGTCAATCTTCAAAATCAATCCGCACCATCTCATTCCGGGACCACACACCTAGCCCTTGCGAAAGCGCGCGATCGCGCTGCGCTCGATGGCGGCGCAAGTGAGCTTATCGAGGCCGAGGCGGTCGCGAAGCAGGCTGAGAAGGCGCAGCTCTTCCGCTTTCACCGAGAGATCGGCGGAAGCAATTTCGACCGCGAGCGCATAGGCCGTGTCGTAGAGGCGCGACGGCAGCGTGTCCTTGACGGTTTCGAGCACGATGTCGAGCCCTTCGGGACCAGCCAGCAGTCCCGCGCAATCGCGTGCGATGGAAATCAGCTTTTCGTCGTCGAAATCACGGAAGACCGGCAGGAATCCGATCAGTTGGCCGATGCGCTCCATCTCGCGATCGTTCATCGTGCTGTCGACGGCGGATGCCATCACCATCACGTAGATCAAGGCGTCATGGGCGGAAAGCGGCTTGTTCATGTCTCGATGATCCCTTCGAAGTGAGGCCAGAGTCTAGGAGTTGCCCAGCGACATTACAAGCCGTCGGGCGGCAGATCGGAAGGCAGATCCTCAGGACCGCTGGTTTCTGCGAGGCTGCGAGGGTCGTTGCCATGGATGCCTTTGCCCGCCTGTTTTGCCTTCTCGCCGGCCTCGGCGAGCGCAGATCCCTTCGCCGCCTCTGTCCAGCCGTTTTCGACGAGCCACTGTGAAATGTCCTGCGTGCCGATCCTGCAGGCGGCCGTGACGGTACCGGTCCATTCCGCACTGTCGAGATCGCAGCGGACGGCCCTGAGGCGCAGCAGCAGCCGCAGATTGGTCTTTGCCAGCATCCCGCATGGCCACTCACGGCCCCCGCTGTCGATGCATGTCTTGTCCGCCGGCGTGGGGTCGATGCCGGCAAGCTGCAGGCGACGGTCGCCAAACGCCAGGACACCGGCGCTTTCCGCGATCGGGCGAACAAGGTTCACGCCCCTGTCTTTGGCAGGGTTTGCCGGTTGCTCCGACACAACGGGCGCGATGCGCTCGAGTGGCTTGCCGTCGATGACCGCAGGGTAGAACTGGCTGGCCTCGTCGACACGCCGCGCATTCATGCTGGCTTCGGGATTTGAGGTCGGTTGAGCCGTCGGAGCGGGGGGCGGCACTTGCGCTTCCATCGGCGCTGCCGTTTCCGCCGGATCAATGGCCGAGCTAAGCCGCTGTCCGCCGGCCGCAATCAGGTCGGCAACAATTCCGATCCCTGCAACAGCGGTCAGAATTGCCGCAGGACGCATGGAATATCTTCCTACTGGCTGGCCCAGATGATGCGGGCGATCCAATCCACGTCGGAAAGTTCAATTGTTCGGTTGGGATGCTCCGGGTTGAGCGACATCAATTCGATCGATCGCGGGCTCTGGCGCAACAGTACCTTCGCCATCACTTCGCCTTCGCGCGTCTTGACGACGACGCGATCATTGCGTCGAACCTGCGCGCCAGGCTCGACGATCAAGACGTCGCCGTCGCGGTAGAGCGGCATCATGCTCTCGCCCTGGACTTCGAGCGCATAGACGCCTGCCTTCTGCGAGGGTGCGGCCGGGAACTCCACAACGTCCCAGCCTTGCCCAGCCGGAAAGCCGCCATCATCGAAGAAGCCGCCGGCACCGGCCTGCGCAAAGCCGAGCAGCGGAATCGAGCTGCCCTGCCGCGGGAAGCCGCCTTCCGGAAGACTGGAAAAGCTCCCTGCCGGCCGCATGAACGTCAGGAACTGCTCCATGCTGGCGCCCGTTGCATCCAGCACCTTGGCGATCGATTCCGTCGACGGCCAGCGCAACCGCCCATCGGCGGAGAGCCGCTTGGACTTGTTGAAGGAGGTTGGATCGAGCCCCGCGCGCCGGGCAAGACCTGAAGGCGTCAGGTCATGCCGTTCGGCAAGCCTGTCGATCGCCCCCCAAATCTGCTCGTGTGACAGCATGTCGCCTGATTCCTGCGCGCCTGCGCCATCGTTCAACGACGAAATATTAACCGCAAGCCCAGCGGGAGTAAAGAGAGGAAAGGAATAAAATCCTGTCCCGCCTCAGGCGACCATGGCCATGTTGATCTTGCCGAGCTGGATCACCGCCTGCGTACGGCTGTCGACATCGAGCTTGAGCAGGATCGCCGAGACATGCGCCTTGATCGTCGCCTCGGAAACGCCGAGCTCATAGGCGATCTGCTTGTTGAGAAGACCTTCCGCCAGCATCGTCAGCACACGGCTCTGCTGCGGTGTCAGCGTGTGCAGCCGGTGGATCAGGTCGGCGACGTCAGGATCCTGTTCCTGCCCGTCCCGATAAGTCTCGGGGGTCGCGATGTCGCCGGCAAGGACCGTCTGGATACCGCGGCGAATGTCGTCGATCCCGGAGGATTTGGAGATGAAGCCGGATGCGCCGAGTTCGAGCGCGCGACGGATCGTCGTGGCGTCATCCGTCGCGGAAATGATGACGATCGGCAGCCCGGCGAATTCGGAGCGAAGCGCCATCAGGCCGGAAAAGCCGCTGACACCAGGCATCGATAGATCGAGCAGCATCAGGTCCGCTTCGGGATGTGCTCCAGCCGCCATGCGCGCTGCGGCAAAATCGCCGGCCTCGACGATCTCGGGATGGCCTTCCATACCAATCACTGCCTGGCGCAGCGCATCCCGGAAAAGCGGGTGGTCGTCGGCAATGATGATTGTCTGTTCCTGCATCGATAGCTCCCTCCCAAGAGCTCGATCGCCGAGACATGCCTCGTGCCTCCGCACGACACATGCCTCCATTCGGAGGTGACTATATCAAATCATGTCTTTTGCGGAAGGGCGTTGCGCTCCTCCTCGCTTCGGAATTCCTTGACTATCCCCATGAAGCTCCGCATCCAGCGCTCCATGATGCCGATCGAACGGTTGATCTCCTCGTCGGAGGGAAGCGCCTTGTTGACGATGCTTTTGTTCTCCAGCGCCGTGACGCGGGCCGAAAGCCGGTCGAGTTCCTGCTCATAGGCCGCCCGCTCATCGGCGGCCATCCTGCAGACGAGCGCGCCGTCCTTCTCCTCGCAAAGCGACATGGCGCCGGTCTGCTTGTCGAGCCGCACGAAGTGGTCGCCGCTACGCTCCAATTGAAAGCGCAATGCGTCGGTTTCAGCGGCATGAACGCCGAGCGGCAGGAGAAGCGCGAAAAGGCCGATTGCGATATTTCTCATGGTTTCCTCCGGAAATCTCGGTGGCCACCGCATTTTTCGCGGCGAGGCGTGGACATCGCCGCCGCTTTGCGGCAAAGCCCGGGAAAGACCAGCCATTCTGAGGTTATCATGACCCTGACATCCACGCTTTACAAGATCGTGACGGAAACGCTCTGGCAGGAGGCGAGGGCAGCCGGCGTTTTTCGTGGCGCGCCGATCGACCTTACGGACGGCTACATCCACTTCTCGACAGCCGCCCAGGTCAGGCAGACGGCGGCGCTTCACTTCGCCGGCCAGGCGGGGCTTCTGCTCGTTGCCGTCGATAGCAGCAAGTTCGGCGACGAACTCGTCTTCGAACCCTCGCGCGGCGGCGCTCTCTTTCCACACCTCTATGCGGAATTGCCGATGTCGGCCGTGTTATGGGAGGCGCCGCTGCCGCTCGATGTCGCCGGCCAGCACGTCTTTCCGGATCTTGCGCCATGATCGAGCTTTTCAAGCACGCCGCCCGCAAGGGTCTCTTCCTCTTCGACCCCGAAACCGCTCATGGCATGTCGATTGCCGCACTGAAGGCAGGCGCCGTGCCGGCCTGCCGGATCGCCCCCGATCCGCGCCTGCGGCAGAGCGTTGCCGGGCTCGATTTCGTCAATCCGATCGGCATGGCGGCCGGCTACGACAAGAACGCCGAGGTTCCGGAAGCGTTGCTGAAGATCGGCTTCGGTTTCACCGAGATCGGCACCGTGACGCCGAAGCCGCAGCCCGGCAACCCGCGCCCACGCATCTTCCGGCTGGTCGAGGATGAAGGCGTCATCAATCGCCTCGGCTTCAACAACGAAGGCCACGATGCCGCCTTCGCACGCCTGTCGGTCATTCGCGGCAACGGCATGATCGGCGTCAACATCGGCGCCAACAAGGACAGCGAGGACCGCATTGTCGACTATGTCCTCGGCATCCGCCGGTTCTATTCGGTCGCTGGCTATTTCACCGCCAATATCTCATCACCGAACACGCCGGGCCTGCGCGATTTGCAGGCGCGCGAAAGCCTCGCCGCGCTCTTGTCGGCAGTGCTTGCTGCCCGCGATGCCGAAGCCGAAAAGGCAGGCAGAAAGATCCCCGTCTTCCTGAAGATCGCGCCTGATCTGACGGAAGAGGGGCTGGACGATATCGCCGCCGAAGCGCTGTCGCATGCCCTGGACGGCCTGATTGTTTCGAACACCACGCTTTCCCGCGAGGGCCTCAGGGACCAGCGTCAGGCGAAGGAGACCGGCGGGCTTTCCGGCAAGCCGCTGTTCGACAAATCGACCGCCGTTCTCGCCAAAATGCGCAAACGCGTCGGCCCAGGCCTGCCGATCATCGGCGTCGGCGGCGTCTCGTCCGCCGAAACCGCGCTCGAGAAGATCAAGGCCGGTGCCGATCTCGTGCAGCTCTATTCCTGCATGGTTTATGAGGGGCCGGGCCTCCCGGGCACGATCGTTCGCGGCCTGTCGAAGCTGCTCGATCGCGAGCAGGTCAGATCCATCCGCGACCTCAGGGATACGAGAACGGACTACTGGGCAGGACGGAACGTCTGATCCGCCCGCGGCCGCACGAGCATCGCCAGGAAGACACCGCGAAACAGCAGGAAGCCGTTCATCGCCAGCCATAGGCCATGATTGCCGAACAGCGGCACGAAAACGGCCAGCGCTATGAGATAGCCGGCAAACGACATGAGCATCCGGTTGCGCATGTCGGTCGACCAGGTGGCGCCGATGAAGACACCGTCCATCAGGAAGGCCAGCGCCCCCGTAAGTCCGGTGACGGCGGCCCAGGGCAGGTAGGTTTCGGCCGCCTGTTGCACCTCCGGCGAGGTGGTTAGCACCGAAATCAACCATGGACCGGCCAGCAGGAAGAACAGGGAAATGAGGCCGGCAAGCCCGAAGGACCAGAGCGCCGTCAGCTTCAGGCCACGCTCGAAGGCCGGCCGGTATCGCGCGCCGATCGCCCGTCCGGTGATCTGCTCTGCCGCGTTGGCCAGTCCGTCGAGATAATATCCGGAGAGCAGGAAGAAGTTCATCAGCACGGCGTTGGCGGCCAGCGTGACCGCTCCGAAGCTCGTGCCGATCCGCGTCATCAGAGTGAAAGCGGCGAGCAGCACGAAGGTGCGGATCAGGATGTCGCGGTTCAGCGCGAAAAGCTCGGCGAGGCGATGCCGGGAGAAGATCTCCGTGCGTGTCGGCCGATGCGCGCGATCGAAGCCGCGAAGGACAATCAGCAAGCCGACGACAGCACCGGCTGTCTCGCCGACCATCGTACCCCAGGCGACGCCCGCCACGCCCCAGTCAAGCCAGAGGCCGAGATAGATCGCCAGTATGATGTTGATGCCGTTGATGATCGTCTGCAGCAACAGGCCAACGGTGCCCTGGCCGCGGCCGAGCACGAAGCCGAGGATCGCGTAATTGGCAAGCGCTGCCGGGCCGGCAAGGATGCGGATGGAGAAATAGGTGCTGGTGGCGGCCGCAACGGCGCTCTCCGGTCCCATCAGCTTCAGCCCGGCTGCGAGTAGCAGTGGCGAAAGACAGAGAAGCGCTATGCCGCAGCCGAGCGCGGAGATCAGCGCTCGCCAGAAGACGCCCTGCTGGGCGTGCCGGTCGTGCCGTCCGAAGGCCTGCGCCGTCAGTCCGGTCGTGGAGGCGCGCAGGAAGTTGAAGCTGCCGAGGATAAGGTCGAAGAGCATGGCGCCGATCGCAAGCCCTGCCAGCGCATCCGGCTGACCCATGTGGCCGACGACGCCGGTGTCGACGAGGCCAAGGAGCGGCGTCGTCATGAAGCCGAGCGTCATCGGAATTGCAATCGACAGCACCAGTCGGTGCGTCACGTCGAATGCCAGCCTGTTCTCGTGACCGTGCGTATCCATGTCTGCCTCTGAGGAAGGAGGCAGAATCGCCTCAGCCGGAAAGCACCATTGCCCAATAGGGCACGCTTTTGGAAGCAGAATTGCGTGCTACCGCAACGCCGAGACCATTGTAACGACCGAGCATGTTCTCCAGATGGTGCGGAGAGTTGATCCAGGCGGTCACAACGGCCGGCACCGACTGTTGGCCGGCCGCGATGTTTTCGGCGGCCGGCATCTGTACGCCGCTTGCCTTGACGCGCGGGCCGAAGCCGTCGCCGATCCCCATCACGTGCTTCATCTTGCCTGCCGATGCCATGCGCTTGGCCTGGAACATCGCGGCATCCTTGGCAGCAGGATCCGCCGAAAGCGGCGGCAATCCGTTCTTGGCGCGCAACTGATTGACTAGCGGTAGAGCGTCCGCCGTTTCGTCTTCGCCATCAGAAGGCGTGGAAGCGAACTTGGGCGCGGTCGTGCAGCTTGCAACACCGGCGACCAGCACGAGGCCGGATATGTGTAGTAGCCCACGCCGCGAGAGGATGAGAGAGGTCATATTAGCGCCGATAGCTGAAGAGACGGATGAGGACGAAGACCGGGATCACGACGGTCGCACCAAGCAACAAATAATCGCCGACGCGTCCCAAAGCGGCAAAGCCGCGATGCCAGACTTCCAGAACGAAATTGCGGAAGCCGTAGACGAAATCCAGCGGCGCCCAGCCGAACACGGCCATGATGAAGCCGACGATCAGCGATACGACCAAAAGCTTGACCAATGTGCGGCCGAGGGAATCGCCGAGAAACTTGTTCACCTGATCGGACATGCGCCATCTCCTGTTTGTCCCTGAAATACGGGCGCGGAACGCCGCTCGCAAGCCTTTTTCAGGTCTGGCGTCTCCGCCTCTGAAATAGGACTTGAGTTTTTTTGTGACCGCAGCCAAATGCGGGCCGATCCCAATAGGTCTTCACCATGCAGCCCAACCAACTCACTTCAGGCGACGTGATCGCCGATCGCCGCGCCGACTACGCCAAGATGCTCGACGAAAGCGGCGAACCGGACGCCGCCGCCGAATTGATGGAGCAGGCGTTGGAACTCGTGCCCGGCTGGGCGGCCGGCTGGTATCGGCTGGCCGGCTACCGCGAAAAGGCCGGCGATAAGTCAGGCGCGATCGACGCCTACCGGCGCACTTTGGAGGTCAGTCCGGCCGATATTTTCGGAGCCGAGCTCAAGCTCGCTTTGCTTGGCGACGTCGAGATGCCGGACCAGCCGCCGAGCAGCTATGTCGAGCGATTGTTCGACGACTATGCCGATCGCTTCGAGACGTCACTGGTGGAGAAGCTCGATTACAGCGTTCCCGCCAAGCTTGCGGCGCTCGTCGCGACGACCGGCAGGAACTATGCGTTGGCCGTGGACCTCGGCTGCGGCACCGGCTTGCTCGGACCGGAGATCCGTGATCGCGTTGCGCGCCTCGAGGGATTCGATCTGTCGCAGAACATGCTCGCCAAGGCTGCCGAGAAGCATATCTACGATCACTTGGCGCAAGCCGATCTGTCGCTGGCTCCGGAAGCGACGGGCCTCTTTGTCGAGGGAGCGACGCATCGTGCCGACCTCGTCACTGCCGCGGATGTGTTGATGTATCTCGGCAATCTCGAGAGTGTGTTCGAGGCGGTTTCAGCGCTTGTCTTGCCGGGCGCCGATTTCGCATTTTCGGTCGAGGACGCGGGTGAGGGCGATGGCTTTCATCTCGCGCCGTCGCTGCGCTACGCCCATTCCGAAAGCTATATACGCGCGCTCTGCGCCCGCCACGGTCTCGAGGTCATCGCCGTCAGCAAGACGCCCATTCGCAAAGATGGCTCAAACATCATTTCAGGTATCCTGTTCCTTACGCGCAAGGCGGGATAGCGGAACGATTCTTGCGAAGTCAATAATAGGTCAGCATTGCTTACGTATTTCGCTTGATTGCACTGCGAAAACGCCTGATAATCCCGGCTAATTCGGTAGGGTTCTTTCAGGATTTCGAGGCACCCGGGACCATTCATCACCTACATTTCGTCACGCTCGGGTCTCGCCCTGGCGCATATGAACATGTCTGCCGTTTGGGGATCAACGACAATGGCACAGCTCTTCAATGCCCTCGGTTTCTGGAATACCAGCGCCACTCGCCATACACCGGTCGAAGACGTCCAGGGGATTTTCTCCGGCAGCCTTATTGCGGCGCTCGGGCTTTATGTTCTGGCCAGCGCCGGCCTTCTGACCGGCAGCACCGCCGGCGTCGCGTTTCTGCTCCACTACGCCTTCGGCGTGAACTTCGGTCTCGCCTTCTTCCTGCTCAACCTGCCTTTCTTTTATCTTTCGTGGACGCGGCTCGGCATGGCCTTCACGGTCAAGACATTTATCGCGATCGGCCTGACATCGCTCATGACCAGCCTGCAGCCGAAGGTCATGGACATTTCCGCCATCCATCCGGCCTGGGCGGCTCTTCTCGGCGGTCTGCTGCTGGGTTTCGGCCTTCTGGCGCTCTATCGCCACCGCGCCAGCCTCGGTGGGGTCGGCATCCTGGGCGTCTATATGCAGGAGCGTTTCGGCATCCGCGCCGGCCTCGTGCAGATGGCGATCGACCTTTGCGTGCTGGCCGCAGCCTTCTTTGTCACCATGCCACCGGTGGTTTTCTATTCCGTTCTAGGCGCGGTGGTGCTGAACCTCTTCGTGGCCGTCAACCACCGCGCCGATCGCTACATCGCGCTTTAGGCAGCCCGTGCCGGCTTGTCGATCGGGTGCTGCGAGCGGAAGCCGACTGCCAGCCGGTTCCAGACATTGATCGTGCCGATCGCGACCGTGATCTTGGTGATCTCTTCTTCCGTGAAGTGGGCCTTCAGGGCTTCGAAATCGGCGTCCGGTGCGCCGGTTTCGGCGATACGGGTCACGGCATCGACCCAGCCGAGAAGGGCGCGTTCCTTGGCGTCATAGATCGGCGATTCCCGCCAGACGCACATCAGGTTGATCCACTGTTCGCTAAGCCCGTCATGCCGGGATTCCTTCACGTGCATGTCGACGCAATAGGCGCAGCCGTTGATCTGCGAGGCGCGCAGCTTGATCAGATGGATGAAGCGGCGTTCAAGGCCCGATTCCTGAACATACTGCTCGAGGGCGGCGACCGCCTTGTAAGCGTCCGGCGCGGCCTTGGCGAAGTTGAAACGTGCTTGCATGGTTCATTCTCCTTTTAGGGTTCTGCGGCTCAGCGAGCCGCTCTGCGTTCATTGATCTCAAGGAAGGCGCAGCCGCGGGCGGCGATCCCGCCGTCGTCATCAGCGGCGAGCTGCACCAGGATGTCGGCGATGCTGGTCTTGGCGAGTTCGGCGCGGTAGACGCGCTCGGCCCTCAGCATCGCCGCGCTGATCTGGCACGGTTTGGTGAAATAGCGCCCTGGAAGCTGGTTCGGCCCGCGCTGGCGGATCTCGCCGCAGCGGAAAGCCGGCTCCGGCCCTTCGACAGCAAGGACGATGTCGAGAAGGCTGATCTCCTCTGTCGGCTTCGCCAACTTGTATCCGCCCTTCGGCCCCGGAACCGTGCTCACGATACCTGCGCCGGAAAGCGCCTGCAGATGCTTCAGAAGATAGCTCGTCGAAACGCCATGGAACTCTGCGAGTGCCGCGGCCGAGAGCACCCCGCCTTCGGAAAGGCCGGCCAGCATGGAAACGCTGTGTATCGCCTGCTCGACTCCATCACCCAGTTTCATCAGACCATCCTCAATTCGTGGATAAAAAATATCTATGATTATTGCACCTGTCAAGCGGCTATATGCGAAGGATCGGATAGACGTGCGCATTTTGGTCGTCCGGGGTTGTGAAGCGGGACGGATTCGCTAAAGTCGGCCCCGTTGGGCAAAAACAATTCCAATAAGGGAACAGCAATGAGAAAGACGATTTTCCTGGCGGCCGCTGCCTTGCTTGCGGCGACGCACCTCGCATCCGCCGAGGACACGATCCGCATCGCAACGGAAGGGGCCTATCCTCCATTCAACTATGTCGAATCCGACGGCAGCCTGAAGGGCCTCGACGTCGACATGGCCAATGCGCTCTGCGACGAGATGAAGGCCAAGTGCACGATCGTAGCGCAGGATTGGGATGGCATCATCCCCGGGCTCCTGGCCAAGAAATATGACGCCATCATCGCGTCGATGAGCATCACCGAGGAACGCAAGAAGCAGATCGACTTCACGAACAAATACTACACGACGCCGCTTGCGGTTGCCGTGCCGAAGGACAGCCCGCTCAAGGGCGTTTCGGTCGATGACATGAAGGGCAAGACCGTTGGCGCCCAGGCTTCGACCACGCAGGCCGACTACCTGAACGACGTCTACGCCAAGGGCGGCGCCGAAGCGAAGATGTATCCGACGCAGGATGAAGCCGTCGCCGACTTGCAGAACGGTCGTATGGACGCCCTGATCTCCGACAAGTTCGTGGTGGTCGACTGGCTGAAGAAGGCAGGCAAGGATTGCTGCAAGTTGCTCGGCGACGTCCCCGGTACGGAAACGCAGGCCGGCATCGGCATCCGCCAGGGCGAGACCGAGCTGAAGGAGCGCTTCAACAAGGCGATCGACGCGCTCGTTGCGAACGGGAAGTACAAGGAAATCACCAAGAAGTACTTCCCCTTCGACATCTACTGATCGCTTGCCGATCCAATCGCGCGGAGGCCAAAAGCCTCCGCGCCCTCTGATCAAGTCCATCCTATGAAAACAGATATCCTCGTCCTCGGTGCCGGCATTGTCGGCGTCAGTGCGGCCATTCATTTGCAGGATCGCGGCCGCTCCGTCGTGCTTGCCGACCGCGGCGAACCGGGCGGCGGCACCAGCTACGGCAATGCCGGACTGATCGAGCGTTCCTCCGTCGTTCCCTACGCCTTCCCACGACAGCTCGGCGCGATTGCCAAGTATGCGCTGAACAATTCATCGGATGTCCGTTACGATCCGGCCTACCTGCCGCGCATCGCGAAATGGCTGGCGCGCTACTGGTGGCATTCCTCGCCGACCAATCTGGAAAAGGCGACACGGGCGCTGCTGCCATTGATCGAAGCCAGTGTCACCGAACACGACAAGCTGATTGGCCGCGCCGGCGCCTCCGACCTCATCCGCGAGCGCGGCTGGATGTCGTTCTACAAGAACCCGCGCCGTTTCGAGGCTGCCCGTGCGGAAGCCGAGGGCCTGTCCGCCCATGGTCTGGCGATCCGTATTCTCGATGCCAGCGAGTTTCTGGCGATGGAGCCTGCCTTCGCCGCGCGCGGTGGAAGCATCGCCGGCGCCGTCCACTGGCTCGACCCGAAGACCGTAACCGATCCACAGGCGCTGACGGCAGCCTATGCCAACCTCTTCACGGCAGCCGGCGGCACGGTCGTCCGAGCTGACGCCTCCGCTCTTCGCGAGGAGAAGAACGGCTGGTCGATCACGACAGCCGAAGGCGAGATCATCGAAGCCGGCGAGGTCGTCGTTGCCCTCGGCCCGCAATCCGGCCTGATCTTCCGCAAGCTCGGCTATTCCTTGCCGCTGGCGGTCAAGCGCGGCTACCACCGGCATTATGCGCAGCGCGAAGGCCAGCCGCTCGGCCACTCCGTCGTCGACGAGGAAGCCGGCTACGTGCTGGCGCCGATGGCGCGCGGTATCCGGTTGACGACGGGCATCGAATTTGCTGCGCCCGATGCGCCGCCGAATACCATCCAGCTCCGCCGCGACGAGGCTCAGGCCCGCGCGCTCTTCCCGCTCGGTGAGCCAGTGGAGGCCACGCCCTGGCTCGGCCTGCGTCCCTGCCTGCCCGACATGCGCCCGGTGATCGGACCGGCGCCGCGCCATCGCGGCGTTTGGTTCAATTTCGGCCACGCCCATCACGGCCTGACGCTCGGCCCGGCAAGTGGCCGGCTGCTGGCCGAGCAGATGGCCGGCAACGACACGTTTGCCGACCCGAAGCCCTTCCACCCGCATCGCTTCCTGTAGTTACAAGGTCTGCCATTCTATTTCTGCAGCCGCTGCACTACCTTTAGGGCCGTGGACCAGATCGATTCCGAAGCCCGCGTTGTCCTGCCTCAGCCTTTCACCCGCTGGTTCGCGGACAAGGGATGGCGTCCACGCGCCCATCAGCTGGAATTGCTGGCCCGCGCCGAGGCTGGTGACAGCACGCTGCTGATCGCGCCAACCGGCGCCGGCAAGACGCTCGCCGGCTTTCTGCCATCGCTGACCGACCTGACGCGTCGCGGCAAGATCCTCCCGGGCTCCGCCTTCACCGGTATCCACACGCTTTACATCTCGCCACTGAAGGCGCTTGCCGTCGACATCGAGAGAAACCTGATGAAGCCAGTGGAGGAAATGGTCCTGCCGGTGACGGTCGAAAACCGCACCGGCGACACGCCAGTTGCCAAGCGCCAGCGCCAGAGATTGAGCCCGCCCGACATTCTGCTGACCACCCCCGAGCAAGTGGCCTTGCTGCTCGCCAGCCGCGAGGCAGAGCGCTTTTTCAAGGACCTCAAATACGTCGTTTTCGACGAACTGCATTCGCTCGTCACCTCGAAGCGGGGACACATGCTTTCGCTCGGCCTTGCCCGCCTGCGCCGGCTGGCACCCGCCCTGCAGACGATCGGCCTTTCGGCTACCGTCTCCGACCCGATGGACCTGCAGAAATGGCTAGTCGCGCAGCGGGAAGGCGAGGATCACCACGCCGGATTGGTCATCGTCGAAGGCGGCGCCAAGCCCGACATTTCGATCCTGTCGACCGAGGAGCACATTCCCTGGTCGGGCCATTCGGCGAAATACGCGATCCCCGACGTCTACAAGCAGCTCCTCGACCACCGCACGACGCTGCTCTTCGTCAATACCAGGTCGCAGGCCGAGATGCTGTTCCAGGAACTCTGGACGGTGAACGAGGAAAACCTGCCGATCGCGCTGCATCACGGCTCGCTCGATGTCGGCCAGCGCCGCAAGGTGGAGGCCGCGATGGCGGCAAACCGGCTGCGGGCGGTTGTCGCCACCTCGACGCTCGACCTCGGCATCGACTGGGGCGATGTCGATCTTGTCGTCCATGTCGGCGCGCCAAAGGGAGCCTCGCGGCTTGCCCAGCGCATCGGCCGCGCCAACCACCGCATGGACGAGCCGTCGAAGGCGATCCTCGTGCCCGCCAACCGCTTCGAGGTGATGGAATGCCAGGCAGCACTCGACGCGAACTATATCGGCGCGCAGGACACGCCGCCGGTCGGGAAGGGCGCGCTTGATGCTCTGGCGCAGCATGTGCTCGGCATGGCCTGCGCCGAACCTTTCGATATGCTGGAACTCTTCGACGAGATATTGAGCGCCTCGCCATACGCCGATCTCTCGTGGGAGACCTTCGAGCGCGTCGTTGATTTCGTCGCGACGGGCGGCTATGCGCTGCGCACCTATGAGCGCTATGCCCGGATCCGCAAGACTAAGGAAGGACGCTGGCGCGTCTCAAATCCCCAGGTCGCCCAGCAATACCGGCTGAACCTCGGCACCATCGTTGAAAGCCCGATGCTCAACCTGCGCATGGTCAAGCGCGGCGAAGGCGGCAGGATCGGCCGCGGCGGTGCGACGCTGGGCAAGGTCGAGGAATACTTCCTCGAGCAGCTTTCGCCCGGCGACACCTTCATCTTCGCGGGCAAGGTGCTACGTTTCGAGGGCATCCGCGAGAACGAGGCTGTTGCCTCGCAGGCCTTCTCGATGGATCCGAAGATCCCATCCTATGCCGGCGGCAAGTTTCCTCTTTCCACCTATCTGGCGGACCAGGTGCGCTCGATGATAGCAGATCCCGACCGCTGGCGCCGCCTGCCGGACCAGGTGCGCGACTGGCTGGCGATCCAGCAGGAAAAGTCGATGCTGCCGAAGCGCGACGAGCTCTTGATCGAGACCTTTCCGCGCGGAAGCCGCTGCTACATGGTGATCTACCCCTTCGAGGGACGACTGGCGCACCAGACGCTCGGCATGCTGCTGACCCGGCGCCTCGAGCGAGCCGGCGCCAAGCCTCTCGGCTTCGTCGCGACGGATTATTCGCTCGGCATCTGGGGCTTCGAGGACATGGGGCTGATGATCCGCAACGGCCGGCTCAGCCTTGCCGATCTCTTCGACGAGGACATGCTGGGCGACGATCTCGAAAGCTGGCTCGACGAATCTTTCCTTTTGAAGCGAACCTTCCGCAATTGTGCCGTGGTTGCAGGTTTGATCGAGCGCCGTCACCCGGGCAAGGAAAAGACCGGGCGCCAGGTCACGGTCTCGGCCGATCTGATCTATGATGTGCTGAGAACCCACGAGCCGGATCACATTCTGCTGCAGGCGACGCGGCAGGATGCGGCAAGCGGGCTTTTGGATATTTCCCGGCTTGGCGATATGCTGAGGCGAATCAAGGGCCATATCACGCATCGCGCGCTCGACCACATCTCGCCGCTGGCGGTCCCCGTCATGCTGGAGATCGGCAAGGAGCCAGTGCATGGCGAGGCGCATGATGCCGTGCTGGCGGAAGCCGCCGACGACCTGATCGCCGAGGCGCTGGCTTAGAATAAGTCCCGGATAGGTTTGCGCCGGCTTACCATCCGGAATGCCCGATACGGAGATAGGGAGCGACCCGAAAAGGAGCTTCCGAGACCAAGGACTGACCCGAGTGATGAACCGCCTGGCGCTTGCGCGTGAACTGAACGGACTGGCCGCGCGACCGGGCGTCGAGACTTCGGTCCACGGCGTTGCCGCCGTCTGCGATCCGCTCGGCGCGCTCTACATGCCCGATGCCGGCATTCTCGTCGTGTCCGACCTGCATCTCGAAAAGGGTGCGGCCTTCGCCCGTCGCGGCATGATGCTGCCGCCCTACGATACGCTGGCGACGCTGACTGTGCTTTCGGCCGTCATCACCCGCTACGACCCGAAGCTGGTGGTCTCGCTCGGCGACAATTTCCACGACCGCGTCGGCTCGGCGCATCTGCCCGAGTCGTTCCGCAGCCTGATTGCGGAAATGGCGCGCGGCCGCGAATGGATCTGGATCAACGGCAATCATGATCCTGACGGCACTGTCGATCTGCCGGGTGCTTCCGTCGATGAGATGCATTACGGCGGTCTGACCTTCCGCCACGAGCCGAGAGGCGGGCTGCAGCAGGGCGAGATCGCCGGGCACCTGCATCCGGCCGCAACCGTCCGCCGCCGCGAAAAATCCGTCCGCCGGCCGTGCTTTGCCACCGACGGCGCCCGCCTGCTGATGCCGGCCTTCGGCGTCTTGACCGGCGGCCTCGACCTTCGCCACAAGGCGATGAAGGGCCTGTTCGATCACACTGCGCTCATCGCCCACCTCCTTGGGCGTGACCGGATCTACTCAGTCAGGTTTGGCAACCTGGTGGGTTAAGCGCGCGATAGGCGACAGGCGTGCAAACCGCCGTCGCGCTAGTCGCCGAAATAGTAGAGCGGCTGGCGAGTGAGCTCACCACGGCCGAGATGGCCGTACACATCGTTTCCCAGAATCCAGAAGGCAATCGCCTGCGTCTTCGTGTTGAAGATGTAGTCGCCGGAGATCCAGTGTTCCGCTTTGTTGCCAGAAAGCGCATACAGATAGTCGCCAACCTCATACATGACCGCCCGGTGCGAGTTGTAATCGTATAAGTAGCGCTCGGCCATCTATTCTCCTGATTCTATTTCGGAAAGAATCCCATGGTCCCGAATGTATTGTCAAACAATACTGTAGATGTACGAAGATCGACCCAATTTTGTTTGGTTCGTGTTGTATAGTGTTTCTATTGGACGTTCCCAGTGAAGGCCTTAATTGCACTCCTGCAATTGCCGTTGATAGGTCACTGCCATGTTGTTGAACCGCTGCGCCGTCTTCTGCAGCTGTGCATTCGAGCGCCAGTCGCCGCGCACGTAACCCTTCGGGCCGGAATAGTAGGCGAGATAGAGGTTGTAGGCATCGTTCAGGGGAATGCCGGTCACCTGGCTGTTTTGCGCGTGGTACCAGCCGATGAAGTCGATCGCATCGGCGAAGTTGGTGCGGCGCGCGGCCCAGCTGCCGGTGGCGGATTGGTAGTGATCCCAGGTGCCGTCGAGCGCTTGCGAATAGCCGTAAGCCGTCGAAGGTCGCGTCCACGGAATGAAGCCGAACAGCTTGGTGCGCGGTGGTCGCGCATAGGGCTGGAAGCCGGACTCGGTATACATGGTCGCCATCAGGATCGGAACCGGAACGCCATACTTGCGCTCCGTCTTTTCCGCCGCGCGCTGCCAGCTCGTGAACATCCCGTCGCGCTGCTCGAAGACCGCGCAGATGTTTCGGGTCTGTTTGGGAGCGGTCGCACAGCCGGCAACAAGTGCCAGAAGCACGAGAGCGGGGAGGGCACGGATACGCATTACAAGAACCTCTCGTTTCCGAGAGATTACTAACTCGTAAATATTAACGAGCGGTTTTTAGCGGAATGCGAGTTGCCACCTGCAAATGGCGGCAGTGCCGCTTAGGAGAGCAGCTTTTCCAATCCGGAATTTTGTCAGCGCCCGCCTGCGCTTTTCGACGCTTTGCTGCGTTAAAACGACGAAACCTCGCCGCTCGAAGAACAGTTTGGCCGTCAGGCCCGCTTCCCTTGCCAAACTGCCTGGCCCTGTGAGGCCGCACGAGCGTTGGTTCAAGTGTACTTTGCGCGTGGCCCAAAGGCATTTATTGTCGAAGAATGCCGGGCGCGGTTGGGAGTGTCTGATGTCGGCAGTGCCTTTCTCGAAGATTTCGACGCCGATCAACGCGCTGTTCGCCGCAATTGGTCTCCTGATCGTTGCTGCGCTGACGACGCCCAATCTCGCCGCGGAAGAGCAATTGGCCTTTGAGTTGCTGCTTGCGGCAATTTGGGTGGTCTATGTGCTCCAATTGGTTGGGACGTTGCTCTCACGTCGACAACGCCCGTCGAGCGGGGTGACGGCCCTTGTGATCGATTTGCTTGCCGTTCTGGTTCCGGTCGTTGCATTCCTGTTCGTTGGATCTCGCGATCGGAGCCTGTATTGCGCCATTTGGCTTCTCAAGCCGCTGCGGGACTCGAGCTTCTTCAGGCTGATGGCAAAGGTGGTTGCGAACGAATCGCGCAATCTGCTTGGCGTCACGTCGGTCTTCGGCATCGTTCTCTTTGGTGCCGCGCTGGCCGGTTATGTCATCGAGCGCGACGTCCAGCCAGACAAGTTCGGCAGCATCCCGCAGGCGATGTGGTGGGCCGTCGTGACGTTGTCGACGACCGGCTACGGCGACGAGATCCCGCAGAGCCTCGGAGGGCGGATACTGGCTGGCCTGGTGATGATGAGCGGTATCGGCATTTTTGCGCTTTGGGCCGGTATCCTCGCCACCGGTTTCTACGAAGAGGTTCGCCGTCAGGACTTTGTTCGCAACTGGCAACTGGTCGCCGCCGTACCTCTATTCCAGAAGCTCGGCGCTGCCGCACTCGTCGAGATCGTGCGGGCGCTGCGACCGCGCGTCGTCCCTGCCGGTAGCGTGATCTGTCGCAAGGGTGATATTGGCGATCAGATGTTCTTCATCGTCGAGGGGCGGGTCAGCGTGGCAACCCCCGATCATGCGGTGGAACTTGGCAGCGGAAGCTTTTTCGGCGAGATGGCGCTGATCACGGGCGAGCCGCGATCAGCAACTGTCAGTGCCGCAACTGAGGTGTCGCTGCTGTCGCTCTATGCGGTGGAGTTCCAGATGCTGTCGAGCAGCAGCCCCGAGATCGCAGAGACCATCCGCAAGACTGCGCTTGAGCGACGGGGCGGGCTGCCGAATGCTTGATCCAATCCCGCTGTGGCTGCGGCAGGGCCGCAGCCATTGACGCTCATGCTTGGACCGGCTCGTAGCGAAGGATCACTGCGCCGTTCTTCGTCGTCGTGCTGTCCAGTAGCCTCAGCGGAAGCTGCCAGTCTCCCGGTTTGAAATGTGGGTTGCCGCCGCCGAGGATGACAGGCACAAGGCACATGCGGATCTCATCCACCAGGCCTTCCTTCAGGAGCGAATCCGCCAGTTCGGCGCTGCCGAAAATGAAGATCGACTTGCCGGTTTCGGCCTTCAGCTTCTTGGGTTCCGAGACGGGTTCACTCACGACGCGGGTTGTTCCAGTCGGCCGTCGGCATCGACCTCGATACGGCTATCTTGGCAATGCCGTTCATATAGGCCTTGATCTTCTCGCCTTCCTCGTCCGTGGCGGTCGGCCAATAGGCGGCCATGCCCTCATATGTCTTGCGGCGAAGACGAGCAGGTCGCCCTCTTCGCCAAGACGCTCGGAGTACTGTTGCAGTTCGGGACCCCAGACAAGAGTGTGAAAATCGATATCCCACGGCTTCGTCCCTTCGAAATAGCCGTCAAGCGTCATCAGATTCCAAACGATAAGCTTTCTCATCCCTTCGTCCTCCTCGAAACTGGTTGCGACTCGTAACTGGTTGAACGCTTGGTTGACTGATGGCAAAATGCAAGCAGTTTTTGGAGGTGCTAATGGACGACGCTCATCGCTCCGGCTGCCCGATCAATCTGACGCTCGAGGTCCTCGGCGATCGCTGGAGCCTCATTGTCATCCGCGACATCATGTTCGGCAATCGGCGCCATTTTCGCGAACTGCTGCAGAATTCGCAGGAGAAAATTGCCTCGAACATTCTTGCCGACCGCCTCCGCCGCCTAGTCGACAGGGGATTGCTGACGCGTGAGGATGATCCGACGCACAAGCAGAAGGCAATCTATAGCCTGACCGAAATGGCGATCCAACTCGTGCCCATCTTCGCGCACATGGGTGCGTGGGGTCGCAGGCATCTTCCGGTTACCGAGGAACTCTCCATTCGGGCGGAGCTTCTGGAGGAGGGGGGCACCGAACTCTGGGAGGAATTCATGGACGAGCTACGCGCCAAGCATCTCGGCAAGAAGCTACCTGCCGGAACGCCGTCCGTCCTCGCGCGCCTCACCGAAGCCTATCTCGGCGTCGTCGCCCGCAAGACGAAATCCGCCTGATCAATCCTTGCGGAACACCACGCTGGCACCCCAGCCGGTAATGAGCGCCAGGAAGACAGAAACCAGGCCGTAGGCAATCGGCTGCGAGTGCGCCGCGTCGGTAATCATCTGCTCGATGCCCGTCTTGATGACACGCAACGGCACCGACTTCTCAGTGATGAAATTGCCGCTCTTGAAGAGATAGGCTCGCACGGTATGCACGCCGTTCGGAATGTTTGCCGGCAACCGCAGGCTGGCTTTGAAAAGGCTGGAACTGACGAAACGCACGCCGCTCGGGTCGCGATCRTAGAGGCCGCCGTTTTCCTGCAGTCGGCGAAAGGCCTGCCGGAATTCGCCGAGATTGCTGGCGTTGCCGACGAAGCCGACCGGCGTCAGCGGGATGTGGTCGATGCCGATCCCCCTATCGGTGAGGTCGAGCGGCGTGGTGATGTCGTCAAGCATGCGCGAACTCGACATCGAATAGGAGTGCGGCACCGCCTCGAAGGTCATCGATCGCGTATTCATCCAGACGCCGAACACGCGCTCCTTCCGGCGCACGGTCGCGTTTTCTCGCGGCCCCTCGAGAACGACGACCACGTCATATTGGCCGATTGCCAACAGAAGACTGTCAGTGTTGGTCACGGCTCCAAAGATCGTCAGGTCCGCGCCCCGAAAATCCGAAGTGATGGCGATTTCGCTGGTGGAGGTGCCGATCTCCAGCCCTTCGGTCTTGCTCTGCGCGGCCTGGCCCGGGAGCAGCATCTGCGCCATTGCTGCGGTGGGCAGCAAGAGAACGATAGATAGAAGAGCAGCGAGGAAGCGGCGCATCAATTCGCTCCCATGACGACGGAGTAGACGTCCGCTGGGGTTACGACGAGCGCAACGGCAAGACGAAGGCCGACGGCAAGCACCAGCAGTCCGAGAAGCGCGCGAAGCTGCTCACCGCGCAGCTTCTGTCCGACACGCACGCCATACTGCGCGCCGATCACGCCGGCAATCATTAGGAAAAAGGCGAGCACGATGTCGACCGAGAAGTTCGTCGCCGCCTGCACGACCGTCGTGTAGGCGGTCACGAAGATGATCTGGAACAGCGACGTGCCGACGACCACGTTGGTCGGAATGCGCAGGAGATAGATCATCGCCGGCACCATGATGAAGCCGCCGCCGACGCCCATGACCGATGTCAGGATGCCGATGCCGAAGCCGAGCGCGACGACCGGGATCACACTGAGGAAGATCTTCGACTTCTTGAACCGCATCTTCAGCGGCAGCTTGTGCACCCAATGGTGATGACCGGGGCGCCGCGGTGTCGGCGGCACGTTCTTCGCCGCACGGCGCATGGCACTGACGCTCTCGACCAGCATCAGTCCACCGACCGTGCCGAGAAAGACGACGTAAAGCAAGGAGATGATGAGATCGAGCTGACCGATCCGCCTGAGCAGCGAGAAGATCCAGATGCCGATTGTCGCACCGGTGAGACCCCCAATCAGCAGTACGGTTCCGAGCTTCAGGTCGAGCGATCCACGCCGAAAATGCGTGATGGCGCCGGATATGGAGGAGGCCACGACCTGATTGGCGCCGGTGGCGACGGCAACGACCGGCGGGATGTTGTAGAAGATCAGGAGCGGCGTGATCAGGAAGCCGCCGCCGACACCGAACATTCCGGAGAGAAAGCCGACGGCTGCTCCCATGCCGAGAATGATGAAGATGTTCACCGACAATTCTGCGATAGGCAGATAGATTGTCACAGCAGACCCCAATCTATGAACTGCCCCCACAGGCAGGCGTCTTACATCTTGTTCGAATGGTGCATCATACGGTGAAATCGTTGCCAGAGGATTTCGATTAGCGACACGCGATCCACTCGATAGCGTGATCACTCTCGAATATTCAGGCTTTTTTTGGGTTTTATGACAGACCTTTAGGGGTCGATCCCGACAAAGCGTGCCTAGTGCCGCATCCGGATCGCCGGTTGAATGCGAGACGCCTGCCGACTAGGGTCGGAGCAGGATTGTCCGGGGGATTCGCGTGAAGGCAGGATTGGTTCGTTGGTTGCTGATGGCGTGCGTCCTTCAGCCGGTTGCGGCGAAGGCGGAATGGCAGCCGATCGAAGAGGTGCGGACCTACGCGGTGACGGGCAGTTCCGGCGCAGCCTTGTACGATTCCATCGGCGAGCACGGTCCCGAGCTTGCCGGCGGTCGGGTGGTGGCGCACACGACTTTCAAGCTGACCTGGACCAGAAAATACGAGCGCCGGGGCGATGCCTGCGTGCTAGCCGTGGCGCGGCCGAAGCTGATCATCACCTACACGCTGCCGAAGCCGACCGGCAAGCTTCCCGCTGCCACCCAGGCAAGCTGGGCGACCTTCATTGCCGGCATCGAAACGCATGAGCGGGTGCACGGGGACTATATCGAGCAGATGGTCCGGGACATCGAGGCGATGAGCGTCGGCTTTTCCGCCGACAATGACCCGGATTGCCGCAAGATCCGGGTCGAACTCACCAAGCGGCTCGGCGAACTCTCGGCGCGACAGCGACAGCAGGGCCGCGATTTCGACAAGGCGGAGATGAGCGAGGGCGGCAATATTCGCCGCCTCGTCCTGCAGCTCGTGAACGGCCCCTGAGGGCCGTTCGAACCTATGGCGGTTCAGCCCAAAGCGGCAGCGGCCACCGGCGCGAGGTGCGGCCAGACCTCGAGGGCGCCGCGATAGATCATGCTCAGCGCCACGTAGACGATGATGGCAAGGCCGAGATAGGCGATCCAGTGGTAGCGGTTGAGCAGGCGCGCGATGAAGTTCGCCGCAATACCCATCATCGCAATCGACAGGATGAGGCCGATGACGAGGATCGTCGGATGTTCGCGGGCAGCCCCCGCAACGGCGAGCACGTTGTCGAGCGACATCGACACGTCGGCAATGACGATCTGGCTGGCTGCCTGGAAGAAGGTCTTCTTCGGCGCCGCCGCGTCGCCTTCGGCACCCTCCACTTCGCCGCTGCCGTTGCGCAGATCGCGCCACATCTTCCAGCAGACCCAGAGCAGGAGAATACCGCCGGCCAGCAGCAGGCCGATGATCTCGAGAAGCTGGACGGTAACGCTGGCGAGCGCGATACGCAGCACGGTGGCAGCAAGAATACCGACGAGGATCGCCTTCTTGCGTTGGTCGGCCGGCAATCCGGCGGCGGCAAGACCGATGACGACGGCGTTGTCGCCGGCAAGCACGAGGTCGATGAGAATGACCTGCAAGAGCGCCAGCAAGCCGGCCGAGGTGAAAATTTCCATAATCTGATAATCCCTGACATATGCGAAACGCCCGCCGGCGCGCCGATAACGCATAAATGATCGCTGATCGGCTGATCAAGGGGCGAGGACCTATTGTGGAAAAGTTCTGTCGCCCGTTGCAGTTCCGCCCGGTCGACAAACGACCTTCATTTTCCTGACGTAGAGTTCTTTGCATGGCCTGGGATTGGCCATTGCGCCGCGAACGTGCTAGCGAGAGCCGCAAAAAGCCCCGGCCGGCATGATCGAGGGGCGCAGCAACGCTTTCGGACTCCACGCAGACATGATTCGCATCGAGAATATCAGCAAGCAGAACAGCCACCGCATCCTCTTCATCGAAGCCTCCGCAGCCCTCAACAGAGGCGAGAAGATCGGCCTCGTCGGCCCGAATGGCGCCGGCAAGACGACGCTCTTTCGCATGATCACCGGGCAGGAGCAGCCCGATGAAGGCCAGGTCGCGGCCGAAAAGGGCGTGACGATCGGCTATTTCAATCAGGATGTCGGCGAGATGGCCGGCCGTAGCGCCGTGGCCGAGGTCATGGAAGGTGCTGGGCCTGTCAGCGTCGTCGCGGCCGAGTTGCGTGAACTCGAAGTGGAAATGGTCGATCCCGACAAGCTCGACGAAATGGACCGGATCATCGAGCGCTATGGCGAAGTCCAGGCACGGTACGAGGAACTGGACGGCTACGCTCTGGAAGGGCGTGCGCGCGAAGTGCTGGCAGGCCTGAGCTTCACCCAGGAAATGATGGACGGTGATGTCGGCGGACTGTCGGGCGGTTGGAAAATGCGCGTGGCGCTCGCCCGCATTCTTCTGATGCGTCCGGATGTCATGCTGCTCGACGAGCCGAGCAACCACCTGGACCTGGAAAGCCTGATCTGGCTGGAAGAATTCCTGAAGACCTATGACGGGGCGCTTCTGATGACCTCGCACGACCGCGAGTTCATGAACCGCATCGTTGGCAAGATCATCGAGATCGACGCCGGCTCGTTGAACAGCTACTCCGGCGATTACGGGTTCTACGAACAGCAGCGGGCGCAGAACGAGAAACAGCAGCAGGCGCAGTTCGAGCGCCAGCAGGCGATGCTTGCCAAGGAAATCAAGTTCATCGAGCGTTTCAAGGCGCGCGCATCGCACGCCTCGCAGGTGCAGAGCCGCGTCAAGAAGCTGGAGAAGATCGACCGGGTCGAGCCACCGAAGCGCCGCCAGACGGTCGCCTTCGACTTCCTGCCGGCCCCGCGCTCCGGCGAAGACGTGATCAACCTCAAGAACGTCCACAAGAAGTACGGCAGCCGAACCATTTACGAAGGCCTGGACTTCATGGTCCGCCGCAAGGAGCGTTGGTGCATCATGGGCATCAACGGTGCCGGCAAGTCGACCCTGCTGAAGCTGGTTGCTGGTTCCGCCGAGCCGGACCAGGGCAGCGTTGCCCTCGGCGCCAGCGTCAAGATGGGCTATTTCGCCCAGCACGCCATGGATATCCTCGATGGCGAGCGGACAGTGCTGGAATGGCTGGAGGATTCCTTCCCGCAGGCAGGGCAGGCGCCGCTGAGAGCGCTGGCCGGCTGCTTCGGCTTCTCCGGCGACGACGTCGAAAAGAAGTGCCGCGTGCTGTCGGGTGGCGAAAAGGCGCGGCTTGTCATGGCCAAGATGCTCTTCGATCCGCCGAACCTGCTGGTGCTCGATGAGCCGACCAACCACCTGGACCTCGACACCAAGGAAATGCTGATCAAGGCGCTGTCGCAATACGAGGGCACGATGCTGTTTGTCTCGCACGACCGGCATTTCCTCGCGGCGCTTTCCAACCGCGTGCTGGAACTGACGCCTGACGGCATCCACCAATATGGCGGCGGCTACACGGAATACGTCGAGCGCACCGGTTACGAGGCACCTGGCCTGCGGGGCTGAGGGTAGCGGGGCGCCGGTCGACCTGCAGGTTCGATGCGAGCCGCTATCGTGACGGCCACTGCACGGGCCTCGCCGGGGTCCTTCAAAGGTCGCCGTTACGATCGGCAATTCGGCGCTGCCGGGCAGGCCGTAGCGACCGGGGAAGGCGGCGAGCCGCGGCCGGAGTTCCGGTTGCCGCAGCGCCGCCTCAGCCAGGCGACGTTCCAGATCGCGGAACTCCTCCGTGTCGTCAGCAGTCGTCTGTTGCATCGTTCCCATCATTCGAAGGATGGTGTGGCGCCGGTCCTCATTGGCGCGCGTTCAAGGCGGGAAGTAAGGGTGATAGCCGGCATCGTGGTGCATCTGTGCCGCCGTCAGCCTGCCCCTGCAGGCCCGGGCACGACGGCAGGTGGCGATGGAGCAATCTTTCCAGAAGCCGCACTCGCTGGCGGCCAGCCGTGTGATGACGCATCCGCCGGATCGCGCCTTTTCCTCGCCATCGACCAGTCCGCCATCCTCGAAATTCATGGCCTCGACGACGGCGAGCACGTCGACAACGGGCAGGGCGAGAAGTCTTTTCAGGAACAGGCTGCTTCGCATGCGTCTCCTCCACGGCAGCTCCGCCGCCATGTTTTCGACCATCGATCCGGAGAGCCCACGCAAATGCGGAACCTCACTGGTTAGATTTATTGTGGCTCCGCATTTGCGTGGCCTTCGGCGTTCTTCGGGATATCCCTACCCCTTCAGGCGATCGCCTCGTCTCGCTGCGTCCGAGCAGATCGGCCCGAACTTGCATGGCTGAACCAAACCGGATGCTGGAACATCCGGGGGAGACTTGTGATGGCAGCGGTCTAATGCCGATGCCCGGCTTTCGCCTCCCTGCCTTCGACTACACGTTACAGCCTCCGGCAGGGCGCCGGCTCCCGCCTGCCCGCGAAAGTCTCGCGAAACACCCCGGCGACGGAAGCGGGAGGATTTTAGGCACGGGGCCGGGGAGCGAGGATGAGAGATCGGATAAGTGATTGATATGGCTTAACTCGGCGCTGTTTTGCTCCGTTGAGGCACCATGCACTCGATCGGATATTGCATCAGCATATCCCGATTTCGCATGGTCGGACCCGCCTCTAGTCTGCAGATGGGATACTGGTCACATTTACCGTAACGTACTTCCGTATTGAGCCCCGCAAGCATTCACTCCGGATGACGCATCAAGATCGGAGGAGGCCTGCCATGAGGTCTATCGCGCTACTATGCATGCTGCTGCTCGCCGGTCCGGCACTTTCGGCAGATAGGACCGCACGGCAGGTGTTCGACCAGGAGATCGAGCGGAATGCAGTCCAGGCGGCAGTTTGGGGCATACCCGTCGTCAACTACGATCTGATGCGGCAGGAGATGCTTGAGAAGACGCCCGGCAAGGTCGGACAGGTCATCTATTGGGGCCGCCCGCTCGACTGGATGAACCAGACGCTGACGCCCAATCCGGACGCTCTCTACTTCATGGTTTTCTTCAGCACGAAGGACGGCCCCGTCGTTCTCGATCTGCCGCCGGCGGAGGAAAAGGCCTCCTTCAACGGCAATATCGTCACCGCATGGCAATTGCCGCTCGAGGATGCCGGTCTGCTCGGATACGACAAGGGCAAAGGCGGCAAGTTCGTGGTCCTGCCGCCGGGTTACACGGACAAGCTGCCGGACGGGTTCATTCCGCTGCGGTCCGAGGTCTACGGCGGCTACATGCTGTTTCGTTCGAACCTTGCGAGCCATGGTGATGCCGATGTCCAGGCCTCCATCGACTACGGCAAGAAGCTGAAAATCTATCCGCTGTCGGCCGCCGCCAATCCGACGGAGACCGTTTTCTCCGACGTGAAGGATGTTCTGTTCGATTCCACGATCAGATGGGACGCGAGCTTCTTCGACAATCTGAACCGTGTCGTACAGGAAGAGCCGTGGATCTCCCGCGACCGCGTGATGATCGACCAGCTGAAATCGATCGGCATAGAGAAAGACAAGCCGTTTGAGCCCGATCGCCACACCAAATCCCTGCTGACCAAGGGCATCAAGGAGGCCGAGACCCTACTGGAGGCGAAATACGATGCCGGTCTGCCGCCCTTCTTCAGCGAGAAGAGCCGCTGGACCTTCCCGGCCTATCCCGATCTCATCAAGGCCATGCAATCTGATTTCGTCGAACAGGACGCCTATCCGGTCGATCATCGCGGCGTTGCCTACAGCTATGCCTATATCGGCATCAAGAGGCTCGGGGCCGGTCAGTTCTATGCGATCTCGATCCGCGACAAGGATGGCAATGCCTTCGACGGCGGCAAGACCTATCGTCTCCATGTGCCTGGCAATGTTCCCGTCCAGCAATATTGGTCGGTGACGGCCTATGACCGGCAGACGCACGCGCTGATCAAGAATGTTGCGCGTGCCAGCCGTTCGTCGCAGATTCCGGAACTGGTGAAGAACGGAGACGGATCCGTCGATCTCTATTTCGGTCCCAAGGCCCCCAAGGGCAAGGACACCAATTGGGTGCCGACCGATCCGAAGCGGCAGTTCGAACTGATGTTCCGCGCCTACGGCCCGACGAAGGAGTTTTTTGACAAGAAGTGGGTGTTGTCGGATGTCGTCAGGGTCGCCGCGCCCTAGGTGTCAGCACGAGGGTCCATTTATGACTGGCATCGTGAGCCAAGAGCTCCCATGACGGATACAGAAACGATCATCATCGGTGCGGGACCGGCAGGATTGGCCTGCGCCGTGGCGCTGCAGGCGCGTGGACGCCCGTTTCTGGTGCTTGAGAAAGGCGACACGCTGGCTGCCTCCTGGCATCGCCACTACGACCGCCTTCGGCTGCATACCCACAAGATGCACTCGGCTCTGCCGGGAATGCCAATGCCACGGCGGTTTCCGAAGTATCCCTCGCGGCAGCAGGTGATCGAGTATCTCGAAACCTATAGCTCCTCGAACGACATCGAGGTCAGGTTCGGCGTGCGCGCGACGACGATCCGCAAGGACAAGGCGTGGATTGTCGAGAGCTTCGAGGGGGCATTCGAGGCGAGCAATGTCATCCTCGCGACCGGGCTTTCGAACGCGCCGATAAGGCCGTCCTGGGAGGGGCAGGAGCTGTTTTCGGGCAAGCTTCTGCACTCCTCGGAGTTCCGGAATGCCGCGGAGCTTGCAGCCGAGCGGGTCCTCGTCGTCGGCTTCGGCAACTCCGCCGGCGAGATCGCTCTCGAATGCGCCGAGGCCGGCCTTCATGTCGCCATGTCCGTGCGTGGTCCGGTCAACGTCGTGCCGCTCGAGCTGTTCGGCGTGACGACCGCCAGCATTGCCATCGCCCAGCGGTTCCTTCCCTATCGCCTAGTCGACGCGGTGAACGCGCCGATCCTCAGCCTGCGTTTTGGGGACCTCGGGGCGTTCGGAGTGGAAAGGGCAAAAGGCGGGCCGCTGGCCGGCATTATAGAAAGGGGCCGCACGCCGATGATCAACATCGGCACGATCGAGCGGATCAGGTCGGGGGATATCAAGGTGTTCCCTGCCGTCACGAGTTCCGACGATCGCCAGGTGCAATTCGCGGATGGCCGCTCCGGCATTTTTGACGCGATCGTCCTTGCGACCGGCTATCGGCCGGGGCTCGAGGCGCTGCTGGCCGACTTCAAACAACGATTTGGCGGCGCCGACGGTCCCGCGCGCGGAGATCTCCAGCCGGCGAATGATGGCCTCTACTTTTGCGGCTTCACCGCCGTTCCAACCGGCCTTCTCCGGGAAATCGGACTTGAGGCCGAGAAGATCGCGGCCTCCATCGCCGGCCAATGATGTGTCGTCCATCGCCCGGGGCCGGCTTTGTGTTGCCGAGCCTGCGACGGTTGGACCAGCCGTTCAGGCTGGCGTCAGACGTGCTGCCTACATGAAGCGCGGGCTGCAACGGAAAGGCTGATTTGATGAACAGGTACGCATGGTACGCTCTCGCCGCATCTGCCGCGATCGCAACCGCTTCGCCGTCATGGGCGGCTACGACTGTGAAAGTGACCGAAGGCGGCGAGGGCGGCGGGCCGATGACCCTGACGCTCGACCAGGCCACGATCAAGGCAGGGGAAACGATCTTCGCGGTTCACAACGACGCGATGACCGAGGAGCACGAGATGGTGCTCGTCAAGCTGAAGTCCCCGGACCAGAAGGTTCCGTTGATTGCATCCAGGCATAGGGTCGATGAAAAGCAGCTCAAGAGCATCGGCGAAGTCTCGGACCTAAAGCCGGGAGCGGACGGGCAGTTGAAAACGAAGCTCGCTCCCGGCGCCTACCTGCTTCTGTGCAATATCAAGGGGCATTACGAGGCGGGCATGCAGGCCAGCCTTACCGTGACCAAGTAGCCGCGAGATCGAAAGCCAGCCGAAAGCACCGCTGGCTTTGATGACAGGTGCCAGAGGCGGCTTACGCCGCCTCCTTATCCTTTGCGTAAGGGTCGAAGCGGCCGTAGAAGGTCTCGCCCTTGGCCGCCATGTCCTCAAGCAGCGCCGTCGGCTTGAAGTGTGCACCGTAAGCTACGGCTAACGTTTCACATAGCTCCACGAAGGCCTTCACGCCCATCCCGTCGACGTAGGAGAGCACGCCGCCGGTATAAGGCGCGAAGCCGAAGCCGAGGATGGAGCCGACGTCGGCCTCGCGCGGATCGGTGACGATGCCTTCCTCGATGGTGCGGGCTGCCTCCAGTGCGATGGTGACGAGGAAGCGCTGCTTCAGCACCTCGACATCGACGTCTTCCGCCTTCATCTGCGGGTAGAAGGTCTTCAGCTCGGGCCAAAGCGACTTCTTGGCCGGTTTCGCCGGATAGTCGTAGAAGCCCTTGCCGTTCTTGCGGCCGCGGCGGTCGAGCTCGTCGACCATCTTGTTGATCAGCGCCATATGTTCAGGATCGACGGCGGCTTCGCCGAGATCGGCGACGGTGGCCTTGAGGATTTTCTGCGACAGATCGATCGCCACCTCGTCGTTCAATGAGAGCGGGCCGACCGGCATGCCGGCCATCTTGGCAGCATTCTCGATCATCGCGGGCGGGACGCCCTCGATCAGCATGTCGTAGGCTTCGTGGATATAGCGGAAGACGCAGCGGTTAACGAAGAAGCCGCGGGTGTCGTTGACGACGATGGGCGTCTTCTTGATTGCGGCGACGTAATCGAGTGCCACCGCCAGCGCCTTGTCGCCGGTCTGCTTGCCAAGAATGACCTCGGTCAGCATCATCTTCTCGACCGGCGAGAAGAAATGCACGCCGATGAAATCGGCAGGGCGCTTGGAGTTCTTGGCAAGGCCTGAAATCGGCAGGGTCGAGGTGTTGGAAGCGAAGATGGCGCCTTCCGGCAGCACGGCTTCAACCGCCTCGATCACGGCCTTCTTGACCTCACGGTCTTCGAACACGGCTTCAATGACGAGATCAGCATCCTTGAGGTCGGCATAGTCCGCGGACGGGACGATGCGCGAAAGCAGCGCCGCACCGTCATCCTGCGTAAGGCGTCCCTTACTGATCGAGTCCTTCACCAGGCCTTCACCGACGCCCTTGCCCTTGGCCGCCGCTTCGATGTCGCGGTCGATGAGGGTGACGGGGATGCCGGCGGCGGCGGTTACATAGGCGATCGAGGCTCCCATGAAACCGGCGCCGACGACACCCACTTTCTTCAACTCCGTTTTCGGGATTCCGGCGGGGCGGCGGGCCCCTTTGCCGAGCTCCTGCATGGAGATGAAGAGCGAACGGATCATCGAGAAGGCTTCGCTGGTCTGCAGGATCTCGGTGAAATAGCGCTGTTCGATCTTGAGGCCGGTGTCGAAAGGCACCTGTAGGCCTTCATAGACGCATTTGAGGATTGCGAGTGCTGCCGGGTAGTTGCCCGCCGTTTCGCGGCGCAGGATCGCCGGTGCGGCCGGCCAGAGCTGCGCTGCCGCAGGCGTCCAGATACCGCCGCCGGGCGCCTTGAAACCCTTTTCGTCCCAAGGCGCGACTGGCTTGAGGCCGTCCTTGATCATCTGCTTGGCAGCCGGGATCAGCTGATCCGGCTCGACCACCTGATGCACGAGGTTCATCGCCTTGGCGCGTGCTGCTGTCAGCGACTGGCCTGTCGTCATCATCTGCAGGGCCGACTGGGCGTCCGCCAGGCGCGAGACACGCTGCGTGCCGCCGGCACCGGGGAAGATGCCGACCTTGACCTCGGGCAGCGCGATCTTCACCGACTTGGCATTCGAGGCGACGCGGCCATGGCAGGCGAGCGACATTTCGAAGGCGCCGCCCATGCAGGTGCCGTTGATCGCCGAAACCCAGGGCTTGCCGGAGGTTTCGACTTTGCGGAAGAGGCCGGTCATGCGGCCGACGAGATCGAACAGCTTCTGCGCAGCGCCATCGGGATTGGCGGCCTTCTCCTGCTGATAGAGCGAGAACATCGACTTGATCATCGAGAGGTCCGCGCCGCCCGAGAAGCTCGACTTGCCCGAGGTGATAACCGCGCCCTTGACGGCGCTATCGGCAACGACGGCATCAACGATGGCGTTCAACTCGTCCATCACCTCTTCGGTGAAGACGTTCATGGATTTGCCGGGCATGTCCCAGGTGACGAGAGCGATGCCGTCCGCGTCGGTTTCGACGGTGAAGTTCTTGTAGGTCATCGTCTCTCTCCCTTAGACGCGTTCGATGACGGTTGCGGTGCCCATGCCGGCGCCGATGCAGAGCGTGACGAGCGCGGTGTTGAGGTCGCGCCGCTCCAGTTCGTCCAGCACGGTGCCCAGGATCATCGCGCCGGTGGCGCCGAGCGGATGGCCCATGGCGATGGCGCCGCCGTTGACGTTGATCTTGTCGTGCGGGATCTCGAAGGCCTGCATGTAGCGCAGCACGACGGCGGCGAAGGCTTCGTTGAGCTCGAAGAGATCGATGTCGGCGAGCGACATGCCTGATCGTTTCAGAAGCTTTTCGGTGACGTCGACAGGGCCGGTCAGCATCAGCGCCGGGTCGGAGCCGATATTGGCAAAGGCCTTGATGCGGCCGCGGGGCTTGACGCCCATGCCTTCGCCGCCGGCCTTCGAGCCGAGCAGCACGGCGGCCGCGCCATCGACGATGCCGGAGGAATTGCCGGCGTGGTGAACGTAGTTGAGGCGCTCGACCTCCGGATGCGCCTGGATGGCGACGGCTTCGAAGCCGCCCATCTCGCCCGGCATCTGGAAGGAGGGGTTGAGCGCCGCCAGCGCCTGCATGTCGGTGCCTGGGCGCATGTGCTCGTCATGGGCAAGGATAACAAGGCCGTTCTGGTCCTTCACAGGAATGACGGAGTTCTTGAAGTAGCCCTTCTCCCAGGCATTCGCAGCGCGCTTCTGGCTCTCGACGGCATAGGCATCGACGTCGTCGCGCGAGAAGCCGTATTTGGTGGCAATCAGATCGGCGGAGACGCCCTGCGGCATGAAATAGGCCGGGAAGTTCACCGACGGATCCATGAACCAGGCGCCGCCGGACATGCCGAGGCCGACGCGAGACATGCTTTCGACGCCGCCTGCGATGACGATGTCATCGGCGCCCTGGGCGATCTTCGCCGCGCCGAAATTCACTGCGTCGAGGCCGGAAGCGCAGAAGCGGGAGATCTGCATGCCGGGCGCCTTGGTGGAGTAGCCTGCCTCGAAGGCGGCCCCACGCGGGATGACCGCGCCTGCTTCCATCACTGGATCGACGCAGCCCATGACGATGTCATCGACCGTTGCCGTATCGAGCCCGTTGCGGTCGCGGATCGCCTCCAGCGTCTTGGCGGCAAGCCGCACCGACGGCACCTCGTGCAGCGAGCCATCCTTCTTGCCGCGGCCGCGTGGCGTGCGCACGTGGTCGTAAATGAAAACCTCGGTCATTCCTCTATCTCCCTATCGGCGGCAAGCGCCGTTGAACTCAAAAGGCCTCGGCGGCCAACGTCATCATCGTTTCCGCGCCGGTCTCGATGCGGGCCTTGCGCAGTGCCGTTTCCGGCATGATCCGCTCCATGAAGAAACGGGCTGATATCAGCTTGTTGCGCAGGAATGTTTCGCGTTCGGTTTCTCCAGCGGCAAGGCCATCATTGGCAGCCTTGGCCATCTTTGCCCACATGTAACCGAGCACGACGAGGCCGAAGAGATGCATGTAGTCGGTGGAGCCGGCGCCGGCATTGTCGGGCTTGGCCATGGCGTGCTGCATGAACCACATGGTCGCCGCCTGCACGTCGTTCAACCCCTTCTTCAGGTTCTTGGTGAAGAAGGCCATCTGTTCTTCGTTGCGGTTCTCCTCGCAGAAATCGCCGATTTCCTTGAACAGCGCCATGACGGCGCGGCCGCCGTTCTGGCCGAGCTTGCGGCCGACCAGGTCGAGCGCCTGAATGCCGTTGGCGCCCTCGTAGATCATGGCGATGCGCGCGTCGCGCACATACTGGCTCATGCCGTGCTCTTCGATGTAGCCGTGACCGCCGAAGACCTGCTGTGCCATGACCGCGTGGTCGAAGCCCTTGTCGGTCAGGACGCCCTTCAGGATCGGCGTGACGAGGCCGAGAATGTCGTCGGCGGTCTGGCGCTCCTTCTCGTCCGCCGAACGGTGGGCGATGTCGGATTTCAGGGCCGTCCACAGCAGGAAGGCGCGGCCTGCCTCATTGAAGGCGCGGATCGTCATCAGCGAGCGGCGGATATCCGGATGCACGATGATCGGGTCGGCTTTATTGTCCGGCGCCTTCGGGCCTGACAGTGAACGGCCCTGGATGCGCTCGCGGGCATAGTTGACGGCGTTCTGATAGGCGACTTCGGAGATCGCCAGTCCCTGCAGGCCGACGCTGAGACGCGCCTCGTTCATCATCACGAACATGGCGCTGAGACCCTTGTTCTCGGCACCGATGAGGAAGCCGGTTGCCCCGTCATAATTCATGACGCAGGTGGCGTTGCCGTGAATGCCCATCTTGTGCTCGATCGCACCGCAGGAAACCTGGTTGCGCGCACCGACCGTGCCGTCCGCCTTGACCAGGTACTTCGGCACGATGAACAGCGAAATGCCCTTCGTGCCTTCAGGTGCGCCCTCGATGCGCGCCAACACCAGATGCACGATGTTGTCGGTCATGTCGTGCTCGCCGGCCGAGATGAAGATCTTCTGGCCTGACAGCTTGTAGCTGCCGTCTGCCTGCGCCACCGCCTTGGTGCGCAGCAGGCCGAGATCGGTGCCGCAATGCGGCTCGGTGAGGTTCATGGTGCCGGACCATTCGCCGGAAACCATCTTCGGCAGATAGGTCTGCTTCTGCTCCTCCGAGCCATGCACGAAGATCGCCGCGATCGCGCCCTGGGTGAGCCCCGGGTACATCATCAGCGACATGTTGGCGGAGGAGGTGTATTCGCCGACGGCGGCATGCAGTGCGTAGGGAAGACCCTGGCCGCCGAATTGCTCGGGAACCGCAAGGCCAGTCCAGCCGCCATGGCAATAGGCGTCATAGCCGCCCTTGAAACCATCGGGCACCGAGACCGAGCCGTCTTCATGGCGCACGCAGCCTTGCTGATCGCCGGAATAGTTCAGCGGGAAAAGCACTTCCTCGGCAAGCTTTGCCGATTCTCCGAGAATCGCCTCGATCATGTCAGGCGTCGCGTCGGCAAACCCCGGAAGATTGTTGTAGCGTTCCAGGCCGAGCACGTCGTTCAGCACGAAAAGCGTGTCGTTTACCGGGGCCTTATAGACTGGCATCGTTCGAATTCCTCCAATTCGGCACGCCGGACGAAGCCGGCATTTGAGAGTCTCTTACAAAATATTGACGTTTGCGTAAACGTCAAATTTCGCGCTTGCTCGAATTTGTGATGCGATTGTGTGGTGCGGTGTCGGGAAGGGCCGATCGGGAACGTCCTTGGGGTGTCGAACCTTTCATCAGAGCAACAACGAGGAGGACAATCCATGCTCAAGGTCAGTTCGAATCTCTGGTTTGAGAAGGACGTCCAGCAGGCCGTCGAATTCTATGTGGCAACGATCCCGAATGCGTCCATGGGGCGCACGACCGTGCTTCCGGCCGAGACGCCGAGCGGCCCGCCCGGCAGTGTCATCATCATCGAGTTCAAGCTCGGGCATCAGGATTTCGTGGCCATGCAAGCCGGTCCGCTTGATGCGTTCAACCATGCATTCTCGATCTCGGTACAATGCGAGACGCAGCAGGAGATCGACCGGATCTGGAGCACCTTCCTGGAGAACGGCGGCGTGGAGGAGCAGTGCGGCTGGCTGCGGGACCGATGGGGCCTATGTTGGCAGATCGTTCCGCGCGTGCTGAGTGAGATGATTGCCGATCCCGACCGGGAGCGCGCCAAGCGTGTCACCGAAGTCCTGCTCGGCATGGTGAAGCTCGATATCGCGAAGCTCGAAGCAGCCTACCGGTAGCTCTTGATGGCAGTTTTCGGTCGTGGCGGTGCGGGAACGGCAATCTTGTGGGTCGTGTGCGGGCATTGAAAACGCCTGCAACTCTAGCCGTGCGGATGCGGTTTGCGGCCTCTCGCAGAACCTCATCGCCGGCGTGACGGCCGAGCCTGTCATTGATGCCATTGAAGCCATCCATATCGAGATAGAGCGCCCCAAAGGTCTCGTTCGCCGTCAGCGCGGCTGTTTCTCCGTCATCGATGCGTCGGCACATACAATGATGCGATGGGGGCTGAGGGCAAGTGCATAGCGGCGTTCCTAAATGTGGACAACGCCCACACTGCGCGTGAGGCTTTCGTCTAAGCTTTGCCGGAACTGTTTGCTTCCGGGGGAAGACGGGCTAGATTTCACAAGGCAGACTGATGAAAGAGCTTTGGAGGAGCGATTTTATGAGACGGATGTGGCCGGAGGAGTTCAATTCCATTCTCGATGGAGCCGAGGAAGTCACGCTGGAGCTGCCGGCGGTGGAGCACGAAGACGGCTCACGCAGCGAGGCGGTGAGCCGCAAGGCCCTGAAGGTCCGCATGTCCATGGAGGACTACGAGCGCATCTGGCCGCTGGCCGAAATGCGCTACCGTCTCGATGGCAAGATGGCCGGCAAGGCGATCACCTTGATCACCACCAATCCGCACTATCATCGGTGGCACCCCGCCGATGGCGGCAGCGTCGACAATGTTTCCGACAGCGGCCGCCACTACACGACGAAGTACGTCGTCGTGCATTTCCTGCTCGACGATGTGAGGGAAACGGCGGCGGCCTGAGCCGCCGCTAGGCTCCAGGTTCACGCGGCGTCCAATGCCTGTTGCAGGTCGGCGACGAGATCGTCCGGATGCTCGATGCCGATCGACAGGCGGATGGTCGATTCCAGGACGCCGATCCGCTGGCGGACGTCGGCCGGCACACCCGAATGCGTCATCGTTGCCGGATGGCTGGCGAGCGATTCCGTGCCGCCGAGGCTGACCGCGAGCTTGAAGATCTGCAGGGCGTTCAGGAACTTGAACGAGGCCGGCTGGCCGCCAACGATATCGAACGAAAAGGTCGATCCCGCACCGCTGCACTGCGCCGCGAAGGTCCGCCCGACCGGCGAATTGGCGTCGTGATAGGGCAGGTAGTGGATCCCCTCGACCTTTGGATGCTCGCGCAGGAAGTCGGCAACGACGCGGGCGTTGTTGTTGGCCCGCTCCATGCGGATCTGCAGGGTCTCCAGCGAGCGGCCGAGCATCCAGCAGGAGTGCGGGTCAAGCTGCGTGCCGATCGCGCCGCGCAGTGCCTTGACCTGCTTCATGACGGCCTTCGAGCCGAGGGCAGCACCCGCGATCAGGTCCGAGTGGCCGCCGACATACTTGGTCAGCGAGTAGAGCGAGATATCGGCGCCGTGCTCGATCGGCCGCTGGAAGACAGGGCCAAGCAGCGTGTTGTCGCAAGCAATAACAGGCGTGTGTCCCTGTTTCCTGCCGATCGCGTCTGCGACACGGCGGATCATTGCGACGTCGACGAGGCTGTTTGTCGGATTGGCTGGCGTCTCGACAAGGATGACAGACACCCGGCCCTTGGCCATGGCTTGTTCCGCAGCCGCTTGCACCGATGCCTCGCTGACGCCATCGGCAAAGCCCACCGCCGCAACGCCGAGATTGAGGAAGGTCTTGGCCAGCAGGGTTTCCGTTCCACCGTAGAGCGGCTGGGAGTGGAGCACGGCATCGCCGGGACGAACGAAGGCCAAGAGCGTCGTGGCGATCGCCGACATACCTGACGAAAATAGGGCGCAGCTTTCTGTTCGCTCGTACACGGCAAGCCGGTCCTCGACGATCTCGCTGTTGGGGTGATTGAAGCGCGAATAGACGAGCCCCGCGCCTTTGCCTTCTGGCGGTTCCTTGCGGCCGGAGACGTAGTCGAAGAAGTCGCGGCCGTCCTCGGCGGACTTGAAGACGAAGGTCGACGTCAGGAACACCGGTGGCTTTACCGCCCCTTCCGACAATTCCGGATCGTAGCCATAGTTCAGCATCTGCGTTTCGGGATACAGGGCGTGGTTGCCGATATGAGTCTTGGAAGGATGCGGTGCGGTCATTGTCGTCTCCTCGCGAGATGCCGTGATGCTCGCAAATTATATCAGAACGCGCGGACTGTTCTTGCTATTTGCCGCGCGGCTATGCTCTATAAAGCAACTTATTGCGGAGAATGGCGAATTGTGACGCAGAAAATTGCTGACGATATGGATCGGAAAATCCTCAAGGAGCTGATGAGCGACGCTCGCCTTCCCAACAACGAGCTTGCCGAGCGTGTCGGGCTTTCTGCGTCCGCCTGCCTGCGCCGTCTGCGCCGGCTGGAGGATGCTGACATCATTCAGGGCTACACGACACTCGTCGATCCCACCATTGACGGCTGGACGATGACGGCGCTGGCTTCGGTTCGGCTCAGCCGCCAGCACGAGGACGAAATCCAGATGTTCGAGAGCGCGGTTCGCGGGTGGGACGAGGTACTGGAGTGCCATCTCGTCACCGGATCGCGCGACTACGTGCTGAAGGTGATGAGTTCAGGCCTCGAGGACTACGAACGGTTCATCAAGGGAAAGATCGCCCGGCTGAAATGCGTCGATACGATCGAAACCAGCTTCGTGATGAATACGATCAAGGCGCGGCGGGTGTAGTATCCGCAAGCTTGTCACGATCCGGGCATCTATTTCGTTAGGCGCCGCATGCTGGGGCGGATGGCTGACATCGGTGCCCGCAGTGCCGGCGTGTTTCAACGCGATCATTGCGGCGCAGGCTGCATGTGGTGGATCGGGCTACCGTCCACAGCCACCGCCTGCGCATCCTCGAGTTTCTTGATGTCGTCCTCGCTCAAGGTCGGGCGATCCACCTTGATCGTCAGCTTGTTGAGCTTGGCAGTCAGCGCGAAGGGCGGCGAGTAGTCGGCATCGTTGACGCCCGTTAGCGTGTCGGAACCGACGTCGAAAGCCTCATCCCACTGCAGGATCATCGGAAGGGTGTGTTCCATCTTCTGGGTATCCACGACCTTGCCGTCCACCTTGAGTGTGCCCGTGCCCGATCGGCCGACGCCGCTCATGTTGTTGAAGGCGAGCGTTCCGATGCCGAGGCCATCATACTGGAAGTCGAATTCGAGCATGTGCTTGCCGGCAGTGAGCGCATCCGGCCCTTGCCATTTCACCCGCTTCAGATCGACCAGGTTCCAGAGGAACACCGGCTTGCCCTTGAGAAGATAGAAGCCGTAACCGGCGAAGCGGCCTCCCGAAGTCAGGATCATGCCTTCAGCGTCCCCCTGTGGCACGTCGATGTCGGCGGTGATCGTGTAGGAGCTGTTGAGCAGGGACGGCGAGTCGCCCTGCGGCAGGCCCGTCATCGGATGCGTGTAGGTGAACTCGGTGCGGCCGGCCGTGATGTTCGGGCGCGGGGCGACGATGCGTGCGGCGACCGAGGCGTCCATCGGGAAGACCTCGTATTTCTTCGCCTCGGCGAGGAAGAGATCCTTCATCGCCTTGACCTTGTCGGGATTCTCAGCGGCGACGTCCTGCGACTGGCTGAAATCCTTGCTCAGATCATAGAGCTGAAGGACCTGGTTGTTTAGCGGGTCCGGGTTGGCGGTGCCGAAGGCTTCCCAGGGCGCACGGTTTACCTTGGTGCTGAGCAGCCAGCCGTCATTGTAAAGGGCCCATTGGCCGAACATCTCGAAATACTGCGTCTTGTGGCGAGTCGGCGCCTTGGCATTCACCTTGTCGAAAGTATAGGCGAAACTCGTTCCCTCGATCGGCGCCTGCTTGATGCCGTCCACCATGTCCGGCGCCGGAATGCCTGTTACCTCAAGCAGCGTCGGGACGATATCGATCACGTGCATGAATTGCTCGCGCAAGCCACCCTTGTCGGTAATCCGTGCCGGCCAGGAGACTGCCATGTTCTGCCCGACGCCGCCGAGCCGCGAGGCGTTCTGCTTGAACCAGGAGAAGGGCGTATCGAAGGCCCAGGACCAGCCCGCCGACATGTGGTTGTAGGTCTGTTCGGTACCCCAGACGTCATACCATTTCATCTGTACATCGGTCGGCATTTCATTGATGCCGTTGAAGAACGCCACCTCATTGGGTGTGCCGAGAGGGCCGCCTTCCGCGCTCGTACCGTTGTCGCCGTTGATGTAGATGACGAGCGTGTTGTCGAGCTTGCCCATGTCCTCGATCGCCTGGACGACGCGCCCGATCTCGTGGTCGCTGTAGGCGGCGTAGGCGGCATAGATTTCCGCCTGCCTGATGAAGAGTTTCTGGTCCTCTGGTTTCAGATCGTCCCAGTTCTTGAGGATACTGGAGGGCCAGGGCTCCAGCTGCGTGTCCTGCGGGATCACGCCCAGCTTCTTCTGGTTCTCGAAGATCTGCTCGCGCAGCTTGTTCCAGCCTTGGTCGAAGAGATGCATGGCGCTGATCTTCTCTACCCACTCCTTCGTCGGGTGATGAGGCGCGTGTGTTGCGCCGGGCGCGTATTTCATGAAGAAAGGCTTGTCAGGCGCCGTCTGGTTGAGGCGAGTGAGATAATCAATGGCGTCATCGGCCATGCCGGTCACGAGGTTCCAGCCTGGCTTGCCCTCGAAGGGATAGATCTGGGTGGTGTTGCGGAACAGGTTCGGCTGCCACTGGTTCGCGTCGCCGCCGACGAAACCGTAGAAATATTCGAATCCCATGCCAGTCGGCCATTTGTCGAACGGCCCGATCGAGCTGGCGGCGAAGGCCGGGGTGTTATGGTCCTTGCCGAACCAGGAGGTGGCGTAACCATTGTCGCGCAGGATCCGGCCGATGGTGGCCTTGTCCTCGGGGATGATACTATTATAGCCGGGGAAACCCGTCGACTGCTCGGAGATCACGCCGAACCCGACCGAATGATGGTTCCGTCCGGTGATGAGAGCCGCGCGGGTCGGCGAGCACAAGGCAGTCGAGTGGACATTGTTGTACCGAAGGCCATTGGCGGCGACGCGATCCATGGTTGGTGTCGGAATAACGCCGCCGAACGTGCTCGGCACACCGAAGCCTGCGTCATCCGTGATGACCAGCAGGATGTTCGGCGCTCCTTTCGGCGGCACGATACGGGGCGCCCACCAGGGTTTCGAACTGAGAGCATCGTTGGTGATGGTACCGCCGAAACTCGGGTCCGGCGCCGGCAGCTGCCTGCCATCGATGGTTGTCGTAGCACCCGGCGCACCCAGTGTTCCGGTGACTTGTTGTGCATATGCCGCTCCTGTAGCAAGAGCCAATGTTGCTACGGCGGAAGCCAGGGACATCAGTCTCGTCAGTTTCATGACGGTTCCCTCCAACTAGCCCAAATTCGAACTCCCATTCATTCCAAGCGGTTCGTTTACTTCTGGTAGAAGATATCACGAGAGCGAGGCCAAAACCATGCGCGTGGGGCATTAGCACAATGGTGGAGTGGTCTAGGCCGGCCTCGAGGAGCGGCGGTTTATCATGGAAAGATCGCCCGCTTGAAATGCGTCGATACGATCGAGACCAGCTTTGAGATGAATACCATCCAGGCGCGGTGGGTGTAGTATCCGCAGGCAAGCTTGATGCTCACCTGCGCCGCAGGTTTCTTCGACAACGACCGGAGGACAGCTATGACCGAGTTTCCTTACAGTTCCGCTCTCATCGTCGGTGCAGGCCCGGGCCTCAGCGCGTCGCTTGCGCGTCAACTGACCGGGCGCGGCGTCAGGGTCGCGCTGGCGGCGCGCAACACCGACAAGCTGAGCAAACTCGCTGGCGAAACCGGCGCGCTGATGTTTGCGGCGGATGCCGCCCAGCCGGCGTCCGTCGCCGCCCTTTTCGACAAGGTCGCGGCGGAAATCGGGGATCCGGAGGTTGTAGTCTATAACGCCAGCGGGCGCCTGCGCGGACCGTTGACCGAACTCGATCCGGCAGCGGTCGAACAGGCAATTGCGGTCAGCGCCTATGGCGGCTTTCTCGTTTGCCAGCAGGCTGCAAGGCGCATGATCCCCCAAGGGCGCGGAGCGATCCTGTTTACCGGGGCGACGGCGAGCGTGAAGGGATATGCCCAGTCGGCCGCGTTTGCCATGGGCAAGTTCGCCCTTCGCGGCCTTGCCCAGAGCGCTGCCCGTGAATTGGGGCCGAAGGGAATTCACGTCGCCCATTTCATCATCGATGGCGGAATCCGATCGGAGGTGCGCCGGGAAGACCCGGCCAAGCCGGATGCGACGCTCGACCCGGATGCCATCGCGCAGACCTACATCGATGTCTTACTGCAGCACCGAAGCGCCTGGTCACAGGAAATCGAGGTTCGGCCATGGACGGAATCGTTCTGATTTCCGTCTTGAGCCTTTCAGGGGACTGGCCGATTTCAGCACGCAAAGTGCTGAAAATCCTGAAAAGTTAAAAAAATCTCACGTCGGTTAACGGGTTATTTACCACGTTTCGTGAAAGGTGCTGTTTGAGCATTGGCGACTTGCATTCCTTTTTTCAGTCTCGCGTTTCATGGGAATGCCGCTACGCCGTACAGGTTGAGGAAAGTCTAATTGATTACCCCTTCATGAACGGTGCTCACGCCCGCATTCCGATGCGGCGGTGACGGAAGCCAATGATCGGCCCTGACGAGGGTTCGGACAGATGAAGCGAGCAAGAAGATGAACGGATCGCGATCAAATTCCCCACGGCATTCCGACAGGGCTTCGCTCGATGCGCTGAACCGCACCATCGAAGGCCTGGAGGCGAGGATCGAGGGTCTGATGGGTGCGGGTGCTCGCGACCAGCGCCAACGCGCTCCGGCGCCGGAGCGCGACGTCTACTCTGATCCTTACGCCGCCCGCGCATCCCATGCCGCCGAGGCGCGGCCGGATCCTTTCGCAGAAATTCGCCAGCGCCAGCGCATCCTGGAAGCAAGCCGGGAACGTCCTGCTGCGCGCGAACCCGCCGCCTACACGCGCGAGCAGCCAGCTCCGTCGCGTGCGCCGCTCCCTGTTGCCGAACGCGCGCCGCGTCCCGCCGCTGCGCAACCGGCCTCGGCACAGCCGGCCTATCGTCCGGCGGAAGACACGATGACCGAGATCGCGCAAGCGCTCGTCAATCTTCGCCAGGACCTGAAGCGTGACATCTCCGATGGCGTGACGCGCGAAATGAACGCATTGCGAGAAGAGATCCGCAGCATCAAGGTCGGCGCGGAAGACAACCGGTTCGCCGATGACATCCGTGCCGATATGACCCGCCTCGCAAGCAGCATCGATCAGCTTGCCAGCCGCTCCAGCGCGCCTGAGGCGCAAGGGCTGCGTGGCGAGTTCGAAGAGCTCCGCTCGTTGATGGACGGGCTCGCCCGCGAGGATTCCATTCGCCACATGGAGACCCGCTGGGACGGCGTCGAGAACCAGCTGCATGCGCTCGACACCGCCGGCCTGCAGGAGGAGCTTGTGGCGCTTGCCTACCGGCTCGACGATATCAAGCGCCATATCGGCGGCATGGGGGAAAGCCCGGCCGTTCGCGCGCTGGAGGACAAGCTTATTTCCATCGCCACGGCGATGGAGCAGTTCGGCAGCATGATCCAGCCGCACGATCGGGCGATGGCCGAGCAGTTTGCGGCAATGGATAGCCGTCTCGACGAAATCAGCCGTGCTATCGCGGCAACCGGCCGCGCTGCCGCCAGCGGCGATCCGGCCATGATGCATCGTCTCGAAGGCCGCCTGAACGCCCTGGGCGAGCAGATCGATCTAATGGGTCATAGCGTCGCGAGCCGCGCGGCCCCGACCGATGCCCTGGCGGATCGGTTGGAAACCCTGACGTTGCGCGTCGAGGAACTCGCCAACGCCGAGGCGACCTCGCGCCTCGACGAGCGCCTGGAACATCTGTCCTACCTGCTCGAGCGGAGCCACAAGGCTGCGCCACAGCCGGAACTGACCGGCGCACTCGCAGATATCTCGCGCAAGATCGACGCACTCGAAGTCGGCTCGGTCAACGATGCGCTTGCGCAGCGCCTCGACTATCTCGCGCGCCGCATCGACGAGATGGACTTCCAGCCGCTTCAGCCCGTCGTTGCTTCCGTGGACGACAGTGCTATCAGGCGCATCGAAGGGCGGCTCGGCGATATCGTCGCACGCCTGGAGGAAAGCACCGCGGCACCGGCGGCTGATACGCATGCGCTACGCAACCTCGAGGACCAGATCGCAAACCTTTCGGCGCTTATGAGCGAGCCGCGGCCGGCTGCCGAACTGCCGGCGGAATTCGACCGCCGCATGGGCGCGATCGAAGACTACATGGCGACCAGCGACGAATACATCATCGAGGCTGCCCGCCAGGCGGCGGAAGCGGTGGTCGAAGCCTATGCAAGAAACGGTGCCCTGCAAGGTGGCGCGCCGGCTGCGGCTGATATGTCGGCGCTCCATGCGCTTGCCGAAGACTTGCGTCAGCTCGAAGACCTGAGCCGCAGCAGCGAAGAGCGCACGCACAAGACCTTCCAGGCCCTGCACGAAACGCTGGTCCAGATCGCCGAGCGACTGGACACCATGGAAGACCGCGCGGTCGCAAGGCCGGCAGCGAGAATGCCGGCGGCCGATGTCGATTTTGCCGTCGATACTTTTACGATGATGCAGGCCGGCGCCGAGGAAGCACAGAAGCCGGTGGTTTTCGGAACCCGCGCCTCGGCAAGCAGTCAGCCCGAGGTCGCCGACGAAGCGCCCGCCCTACCGGTCATGGCGACGACCGACACCAGTGTGGTCGCGATCGAAGCGGCAATGAAGCCCGTATCATCCGCAGCTCCCTCCAAGGGTAGCCTGCTTGCTGGCCTCGGCAAGCGCCTGCTGCCCGGCAAGAAGGCCAAGGCTGAGGCCGCCACCGCTGAACGCACGCTCATCGACCCGGCTCCTTCCATCGATCCGGTCGATGTGATGCCGCCGGAAGCTGCCAATGAGCCACTGGAGCCCGGCTCCGGCGCGCCTGACGTCAAGAAGATCCTCGAGCGCGTGCGCGCCAGCCAGAACGCCGCCCGCGTGAATGCGAAGCCGGCAACGGAAAACGAGCGCGCGGACTACATCGCCGCAGCCCGCCGCGCCGCGCAGGCTGCTGCGATGGAGACAGAGCCGAGCGCCAAGCCACAGCCAGCCAAGGCCGACAGGAAGGCAAAGGACAAGGATGCGGTGAAGGGGAGCGCCTTCTCGCGCTTCCGCCGTCCGATCCTGCTGGCCGTCGGTGCCGTATTGCTGGCCATCATGGCGTTCCCGCTTGCCCGCACGCTGACGACCGGCCAGCCGGCGCCGTCCGCCGAAGTGGCGGTGCTGACCGATTCATCCAGCAATGCCCTGCCGGTGGACAGCGAGACGGCGCCCGACCAGGCCGTGGTAGCCGCTCCGGAGGTTCCGGCCACTGAAGCCCCGGCCGTGGACGCACTGGCCGCGCCGCTTGCGAGCAGCGATACGGCACCGGCGCCGGCAGCACCCGACCATCTGACGGCCGCCGCACCGCTGACCGGCGACGCGGTTGCCCCGCTCGCGCCCTCCGGCGCTCCCCAGGACGCCTCCGGTTTCGTTGCCAAGGAAACGACGCCGGCTGCTGCCGGCATGGCGACGACGCCTGCCGCTCCGGTGGCGGAAACAGCCGGCATTGCCATTCCCGACGCGGTACAGCCGAAGTCGCTCGCGGATGCCGCCAGGAGCGGCGATCCGCTGGCGCTGTTTGAAATCGGCGCCCGCTACAGCGAAGGCCGGGCCGGCGTCGCCGCCGATCCGAAGGAAGCGATAAGCTGGTATCAGCTCGCCGCCGACAAGGGCTTCGGCCCGGCGGAGTATCGCCTCGGAAACATCTACGAGAAGGGCACAGGCGTCGACCGCGACATCGCCAAGGCGAAGCAGTATTACGAGCAGGCGGCAAACCGCGGCAACGCCAGCGCGATGCACAATCTCGCCGTGCTCTATGCCTCCGGCGCGCTCGGCCAGCAGGATTACAAGGCAGCCGCGGACTGGTTCGTCAAGGCAGCTGACCTCGGCATCACCGACAGCCAGTTCAACCTGGCGATCCTCTGTGCCCGCGGCAATGGGATCACGCAGGATCTGACCGAGTCCTACAAGTGGTTTGCGATTGCCGCCAAGGGCGGTGACAAGGACGCGGCACAGAAGCGCGAGGAAGTTGCGAAAGCCATGAAGCCGGACCAGCTTGAGAAGGCGCGTGCCAAGGTTGACCAGTGGAAGGCCGTGCCGCTCGACAGCAAGGCGAATGGCGTGGACCTTCCCGACGAGTGGGTCGGCAATGCCACCAAGACCTCGACCGTCGATATGAAGAAGGCGATCCGCAACATCCAGGCGATCCTCAACAACAACGGCTTCGACGCTGGCCAGCCGGACGGCGAGATGGGCGCGAAGACGGTTGCGGCGATCAAGAACTTCCAGAAATCGATCGGCCAGGAGCCGAGCGGGAAGATCAACGACGATACGGTGAAGGCCCTGCTGGCGCGCAACAAGGGTCCTGCCACCAAGGTCTGACCAAACGTTCGCCCGATCTCCCAGGCCGCGCATGAGAGATCGGCACGTATGCGCGCTTGGCGTGCAGGTCCGTGCAAGCTTCGCGGAATACCTATGAGCACAGGCCTTGATGCAGTTGATCGACCCGCGAATGGCACGATTGTATTTTATCGTGGCTCAGGCGGAGTAATTTCGCATTCGACGTGTATTTCTTTGGCAAATGCTATTTGCAAAATATTGCAACTATGATTCTTCTTGCTGCGTAAGTGCTCTGCGTATCGTGATTCGTGAATATCTTTGATGCTGAATGATTTGGCGGAGATTCCGAATGATAGGTCTGGATATTGAGAGTTGGGCGCTGACGCGAGCTCATCATATTGTCCTGAACGAGGGATTGAATCTTGCGAAGGCGGCGCAAGATCTGGATCGCAAGCGGTCGCGTACGCTGGTATACGAGCTTCAGAAAGTTATCGCCGCCGCCATTCTTGAAGCGCATGCAGCCTCGATCAATTCCAATAGACTGCAGGCGGGGCAGGAAGCCTGATTTTGTCTTGCCTGGACGCGGTGGCCATCGACTGAACTCGGCGACTCCGGCCGTTGCAAAGGGCGGAGGAGGAACCCCATGAAGAGAACCTACACGGGCAGCTGCCATTGCGGCAAAATCCGCTATGAGGTCGATGCCGATCTCCAGGCCGGCACCGGTCGCTGCAATTGCTCGGTCTGCGGCAAGCGGCGCTATTGGGGCGCGATCGTCAAGCCTGAGGATTTCCGCCTGCTGTGCGAGGAGACAGCGGCGGGCGACTACCAGTTCGCATCGATGAGCGGCCATCACCGCTTCTGCCGGATCTGCGGCCTGCATGCCTACGGGCATGGCCATATTCCCGAGATCGGTGGCGACTACGTTTCGATCAATATCGCCTGCCTCGACGACATAACGCCGGAGGAGCTCGCCGCGCTGCCCATCCGCTACATGGATGGGCGCCACGACAACTGGTGGAATGAGCCGGCGGTGACGAGTTACCTCTAGGCCCTTTCAGGGTTCTAGTCTCAGGCAGGCAGCCTGGCAGCCCTGCTGCGATCGGCGCGCAGGCCGAGAAGCCCGGCGCCGGTTACCAGAATGATCGCCGTTGCGTAGAGATCGGTGGTCAGCTGGTAGCCGAGAGACTTGGCGAGGAAGCCGGCGAGAATGGCCGGAAGGCTAAACGCCAGATAGCTCTGGATATAGAAGGCCGACAACAGGCCGGCGCGCTCGTCGGCCTTGGCGAGCGGCATGATCGTGCCGATCGACCCGAGGAAGTTTGTGCCGAATCCGGCGCCGGTAAAGAAGGTGCCGACGAGCAGCAGCGGCACGTTGCCGAGGTGGACGCCGGCGACAACAGTCAGAATTCCAAGCGTGGTCGCCGCCGTGCCGAAGCCGAGATTGGCCGCGCCGGACTTGGCGCGCCTGAGATAGACCACAACCGCCCCCGACACCATCAGCGCCGTCACGATCAACCCGCCCGTGAGCGGCGCCCGGCTGCCCGTCGTGCTGGCGACCAATGACGGCACCAGCGAGAGGTAGAAGCCGCCAAGCGTCCAATTGGCGATGTTGATCGGCGTCACCAAGGCGAGCGGCCGTTTGACCTGCGGCGGAATCGAAATTGTCGGCTTCAACGAATTCCAGAAACCCGGCCGACGGCCGCCAGTCTCCCGGGTCGCCCAGATGGCGCCGGCTTGCCCGGCGAAAGCCGCGAGCAGGATGGCATAGACGAGGTGGAGCGGGAAGGGACCATACTGGATCAGGGCGCTCGTGCCGACTGCACCGACCGCCATGCCTGACAGCGGTGCGATGGAGTTGACGATCTGGCCCTTCGCCCGGTCGACGTCGACCAATGCTGCCCCAATCGAGGCGCCGGCAATTCCGGTTGCCAGGCCTTGCACGATCCGCGCCGCGATCAGCCAGTCTGGGCCGCTTGCCACGACGAACAACGCCATGGCGACGATCTCCAACATCAGGGCGGTGAAGATCACCGGCTTGCGGCCGAGGTGGTCGGAGATCGAGCCCGCTATCAGCAGTGCAGTCAGGAGCGCGAAGGCATAAACCGCGAAGATCACGGTGATCAGCACCGGCGAGACCGCAAAGCTTTCCTGATAGATTCGATAGAGCGGCGTCGGCGCTGCGGAAGCGCCGAAGAAGGTTGCCAGCGTAATTGCATGGAAGGGGATCGGATTACGGGAGGTCGGTGTGGATTTGGCGGCGCCGAACATATATAAGCCTCTTAAAGCTAATTTGTTGCGTTAGCCATGTAGGTCGACCTGCCACTAAAAGCAAATAATTTGCGTTAATAGCTCGATCAAAGATGTTGAACCATGCGCCGGCGCAGGAAACAGGACGTTAGAAATGGCAGCAAAAGAAAATCCCCGGCCGGGCGGCCGCAGCGCCAGGGTGCAGGCTTCAGTGCATCAGGCAGTCCGCGAACTGCTGGCCGACATGGACCGGGCAGACGTGACAATCCCGCTGATTGCAACAAAGGCCGGCGTTACCCCGTCGACCATCTACCGTCGCTGGGGCGACCTGCAGGAATTGCTGGCCGACGTCGCCGTCGAGCGCCTGCTCCCGGACATGCAGCCGATCGACACCGGCAGCGGCCGAAGCGATCTTGAAGCCTGGGCGGAACAGTATGCCGAGGAGATGTCCTCCGGCGTTGGGCGCGAGATTATCCGCGACGTGCTGGCCGCGCAGGACAATGCCAATGCCGCCAAGTGCTGCGCCTTCACCCGCGAGCAGGTGGAGCTGCTGAGCGATCGGGCGCTCGCGCGCGGCGAGAGCTTTCCGCTGGTCGATAGCGTGATGGATCAGGTCGTTGCGCCGATCATCTACCGCATACTTTTCGGCGACGAGCCAACCGCCGAGCGTGTGCGCGGCCTCGTGTCCGGCGTGATGGCGAAGGATGCGGCGGTCACTCCGCCGCCGCCCGCTTCTGAGCGGAAATCTGCGTAATGTAGGCCCTCAACGCTGCCGGGCGCACCGGTTTGTGTTGGAGCCCAATGCCGTGCCGCTCGACTTCGGCGCGGACCTCCGGCGTGCGGTCGGCCGTGACGATCAGCGCCGGAATGAACGCCATGAAACGCTCCCTGAGCGTCAGGATGGCGGAAACGCCGGTGCCGTCGCCGAGGTGATAGTCCGCGATCACGAGATCCGGCGGCGGCTGGCGTGTATCGAGCGCGCCGACATCGGCCAGCGAACCCAGGCATCGCACCTCGCAGCCCCAGCCGCTGATCAGCAGCTGCATGCCTTCCAGAATATGCGGCTCGTTGTCGACGCAGAGGACCTTCAATCCCTGCAGGCTCTGCGCCGAATGCTCCACCGGCTGGGCTGCACCCAAGCGCTCGAGTAGTCGCGACGCGTCGCGCGGCATGACGATGCGGAAATCCGTGCCCTTGCCGTGTGTCGAGTGGAGTTCCACCGGGTGATTGAGGACACGCGCGATGCGATCGACGATCGAGAGGCCGAGGCCCAGTCCGGAAGCCGTCCTGGCGCCTTCGTCGAGACGGGCGAATTCCTTGAAGACCGTCCGGAACTTCGAAGGGGGAATGCCGATCCCGGAATCCATCACCTGGATGACGACCTGATGTCCGCGCCGACGCGCACCAACCAGCACCTTTCCGTCGATCGTGTATTTGATCGCGTTGGAAACAAGATTCTGCACGAGGCGGCGAAGCAGGTTGGGATCGGAGCGGACCCGAAGCGAGGTTGGCATCACCACCAGCTTCAGGTTTTTCTCACGGGCGATCGGCTCGAAGTCCGTTTGGATCCGCTCCAGCAGGTCGGAAAGTGGCACGGAGGCGAGGCGCGGCCGCATCGCCCCGGTGTCCAGCCGCGAAATATCGAGAACCGCGCCAAGGATGGTTTCGACCGATTCCAGCGCGGAATCGATGTTGCGAACGATCGCACTGCTTTCGGACTTTCCCATGCGCTCGACAAGCGCCGAGGAATAGAGCCGGGCCGCATTGAGCGGCTGCAGGATGTCGTGCCCGGCAGCGGCGAAGAAGCGTGTCTTTCCTAGATTGGCTTCGTCAGCGGCGGCTCTCGCTTCGCCGAGTTCGCGATTGACACGGGTCAGTTCCGCCGTCCGCTCGGCAACGCGCTGTTCCAGCGTTTCGTTCGCCTGCTTGAGCGCTCGGTCGGCGGCGACGCGTTGGGTGATGTCGGTAAAGGTTGCGACGATGCCCTTGTCCGGCATCGCGTTGGAGCACACTTCGATGATGCGTTCGCCGCCGCCGAGCACCAGCGCGAAGGGTTTGTCCAGCGTCAGGAAGTGCCGGACGGTCTGGTTGACGTCGCCGGCTGGCACATCGCCGCGCTGGCTGAGGATCGCCACGATGTCGGCGAGCGGGAAGCCCACCTGTCCGGTATTCTCCGGAAGGTCCAGCAACTGCCGGAAACGGCGGTTCCAGATCGTCAGGTTGTTCGAGCTGTCGAAGACAGCGATGCCCTGGTCCATCTGAGACAGCGCCGTCTGCAGCATGTCCTGGTTATATTGCAGGGCCTCGCTCGCCTGGTCGAGCAGCCAGGCGGTGTCGGCCGAGGCGTCCTCCACTTTCTGAAGGATCAGCGACAGCACAAGTCGAGCGGAGGAAGAGCCGATGGCGCTGCCGAGCAGCTGTTCCGTAAAATGAATGAGCGCCATGTCGGCTGGTTGGTCGTCCTCCAGCTTGCGGCCCGAATTCTGCTGGTAGGTCTGGAACGAACGCTCCATGCGCTCCTCGCCGAGATAACGCGAGACCGTCGCCTTGAGATCGGCGATACTGATGCGGGTCTTCCAGCCGCGCGTGGCAAACTGCGAGCGGGACTGCCGCTTGACGAAGATGCCGGCCTGGATGCGTTCGAGCGGCCGCGCATTGCGTGTCACCGATCCGACGACGAAGAAGGCGGTGTTGACGAGCAGGCTCATGACCGTGGCATTGACCAGCGGATCGGCATCGGGTGCCGAAAAGATCGTCGTGCCGGGAAAGATGAAACCGAGGACTGCGCTTGCGACACCCGAATAGTCCGGTCCGCCAAGCGAAGGCAGGAACAGCAGGTAGACCCAGATCACGAAGCCCGACGTCAGCCCAAGAATGGCACCGCGCGCATTGGCTCGCCGCCAGACAAGGCCACCGAACAAGGAAGGGGCCATCTGCGCAATCGCGGCGAAGGAGAGGAGGCCGATCGAGGCCAGCCCCGTCGTGCTGTCGGTTGAACGATAATAGGCGTAGCCGAGCAGCAGTACGGCGAAGATCGCGCTGCGCCTTATGTTGAGCAGCGTCTTGGCGAAATCGCTGCGCTGACCCGAGCGGTCGACGAGCTTCCGGTGCAGGAAGATCGGCATGATGATGTCGTTCGACACCATGATCGACAGCGCCACCGAAGCGACGATCACCATGGCGGTGGCGGCGGAAAAGCCGCCGATGAAGGTAATCAGCGAGACAAAGGGCATCTGCCCGGTAAGCGGTAGCGAAAGCACGTAGAGATCGGCATTGCCGCTGCCGCCAAACGTCAGCAGGCCACCGATCGCCACCGGCAGCACGAAGAGATTGATGGCAACGAGATAGAGAGGGAAGAGGAAACCGGCCAGCCGAAGCTCCCGGGCGGTCCTGTTCTCGACAACGGTGACGTGGAATTGTCGCGGCAGCATGATGATCGCAAACGCGGACAACAGCGTCAGCGTGATCCAGCGGCTGATCGGTGTCTGGTAGTTCAGGGCCGAGAGCACGAGCTGGTTTTCGCTGGCCTTCTGCCAGAGATCGGAGGGACCGTCGAAAAGGAACCAGACCACGCAGACGCCGGCGGTGAGGAAGGCAAACAGCTTGACCACCGACTCCATGGCGACGGCAAGGATCAACCCGTCCTGGTGCTCGGTCGCATCCGTGTGGCGCGTGCCGAACATGATCGCGAAGCAGGCGAGCACTAGCGTTACGAGCAGTGGCAGGTCGAGAAAATAGAGGTTGCCGCTGCCGATGCCGTAATCCGACGGGTTGAGCATGGCCGTCACGGTGCTCGACACCGATTTGAGCTGCAGGGCGATATAGGGGATGGCGCCGACGAGGGAGATCAATGCCACGATTGTCGCGACCGCCGGATTCTTGCCGTAGCGCGCGGAGATGAAATCGGCGACGGATGTCAGCTTCTCGGCCTTCGCGAGCTCGATGATCCGCCGCAGCACCGGCATCCCGAGCGTGAAGACGAGGATTGGGCCGATATAGATGCCGAGGAATTCCAGCCCGCGTTGCGATGCCAGTCCGACACCACCGAAATACGTCCAGGAGGTGCAGTAGATCGCGAGGCTGAGCGCATAGACCGCCGGGCGGCCGCCCACGGGCGTTCCGAACATCCGACGCCTGCGGTCGCCATGGCTCGCGACCGCAAAGAGCAGCAGCAGATAGCCGAAAGCAGATGCAAGTATGACCCAGCCTGGCAGCATTGAACCTCCACCGATGCACCATGCACCGGTTCTCCCGGACTATTGGAGATTACGGGAATTTGGCGTCCTTGAACATCAGGGGGTGTATAGGTCTTAAGTCAAAGACCGCACGCCGGCCCAATAATTTGTAATTGGCAATTGAATAATTGCATTGAACATGTAGCTAATAAAAACAATGACCTGTCAGTGCGACTGCATCAGAGGGAGACGGATCGGATGCTCAATGAGTTCAAAGCATTTATCGCCCGCGGCAATGTCATGGACCTTGCTGTCGGTGTTATCATCGGCGGCGCTTTCGGGGGGATCGTCAGGTCGCTGGTGGACGATATCATCATGCCGATCGTCGGTGCCATTTTCGGCGGCTTCGACTTTTCCAACTATTTCATCGGCCTGTCGTCCAACGTGAACGCGCCGACACTGACTGCTGCCCGCCAGCAGGGCGCGGTCCTGGCCTATGGCAGCTTCATCACGGTTTTGATCAACTTCATGATTCTCGCATGGATTATCTTCCTGATGGTCAAGGGCGTGAATACGCTCCAGAAGCAGGTGGACAAGCAGATGAAGATCAAGGAGGCCAAGGACGAGGCCGCCGCGCCGCCGGCCGATGTGGCGCTGCTGACGGAAATTCGCGACCTGCTGGCCAAGCGTCCGGCCGTCTGATGAGATTATGAGCCTTCGCCGACGGGCGCGGGGCTCATCCATCACGAAAATCGATATCGCATCACCGAATGTCATGGGATTTGCCGCCTTATTTGCTTTATATGGGCGCAAACCGGAGTGATGCATGTCGATAGTCAGCAGTCTTAGCCCGCGCGCCCTCCTGGCGCCAGAAAGCGGGATCGTCGAAGTCGTCAACTATGCCCGTGGCCGTGACGGCCTCCTGCCGCTTTGGGTCGGCGAGGGAGATCTGTCGACGCCGGATTTCATCAACAAGGCGGCGATCGAAGCGCTGTCGGGCGGCGAGACGTTCTATACCTATCAGCGCGGCATCCCGGAACTGCGTCAGGCGCTTTCCGACTACTATGCCAGACATTTCGACGTCTCTCTGCCGGTCGAGCATTTCTATGTCACTGGTTCCGGCATGCAGGCGATCCAGATCGCCGTGCAGGCGCTGACCTCGCCGGGCGACGAGCTTGTCTACCTGACGCCTGCCTGGCCGAACATCGCCGCCGCCCTGGAAATTGCCGGCGCCCGATCGGTCGGCGTGCAGCTGACCTTCGAGGGCGGCAAGTGGGCGGTCGATCTCGACCGCATCGCGGCAGCCATCACCCCGAAGACCAGGGGGCTGTTCATCAACACGCCGTCCAATCCGACCGGCTGGACCGCAACCAAGCATGATCTCGCAGCCATCCTGGCGCTCGCGCGCAAGCACGATCTCTGGATCATGGCCGACGAGATCTACGCGCGCTATTACTTTGCCGGCGGTCGCGCGCCGTCCTTCCTCGATGTGATGGAGCCCGACGACAAGGTGATGTTCGTCAACTCCTTCTCCAAGAACTGGTCGATGACCGGCTGGCGTGTCGGCTGGATCGTTGCCCCGCCGCAAACCGGCCAGGTGATCGAGAACCTCATCCAGTATTCGACCTCGGGCGTGGCGCAGTTCATGCAGCGTGGTGCGGTCGCGGCCCTGAATGAGGGCGACAGCTTCGTGCAGTCGAACATCGACAAGGCCAGACGCTCCCGCGACATCCTGTGCGACGCGCTGATTGCAACGAACCGCGTCGAGACGCTGAAGCCGGACGGCGCCCTCTATGCATTCCTGAAGATCGACGGCGTGACCGACACCCGCGAGGCAGCGATCGACATCGTCGACAAGACGGGTGTCGGGCTGGCACCCGGCGCGGCGTTCGGCGCTGGCGGCGAGCTCTTTCTGCGCGCCTGCTTCCTGCGCGACCCGGCCCAGATCCAGATGGCGGCCGACAGGCTGTGCGACTACATCCTCAAGCTCTAGGAGTGTGGAGCCGGCTCGACCCGGGCGATTATCCTTCCCAGACCATAGCTAGATTGCTCCGAGCGTCTCGTCGAGCCAGTTGAACACGCGCAGGTCCCTCAGCCCATATGCCGCCGGCTCGCAGATCAGGTCCGCGCCGTCGGATGCCGAGAAGGGGATCAGCGTCTTGGGACAGCTCAAGAGGTCGTATAGCTGGCGCGACTGCCCTGGCCAGAATGCTTCGTTGGCCGGCTCGGTAATCAGCATCGGGCACTCGATCTTCCCGGCAACGTCCATGAGGTTGTACGCCATCGTCGCTTTGAAGGCGTCGAAATACGACGTCACGCCATAAGGTCTCATCCGGAAGGCCACGGATTTCTTGGTGGCCGGGTCCAGCATCTTGTTCAGATTGCCGTCGAACTCATCCTTGCGGCCTGCCTTCAGGAGTTCGATCATCGGAGGCGGCAGCGTGGCCGTCCATGATTTGGAAACATCGCAGACACCGGGATCAACGATGGCGGCGGCGATCCGCTTCTCAAACGCAACCGCGCGCGGAACCCAGTATCCGGCCTGGCTGATGCCCTGGATCGCGATCCTCTTCGGTCGACACCGGGACGGCCCAGGGCAAAGTCGACCACCGGCGTGACAACATGCTCCCAATCCGGCCTGAAGGTGAGTTGCTGCTTCCACAGGGCGTAACCTTGTCCGGGCCCGTCGAACGTCAGGCAGTCGTAACCTCGCGCCGTTGCTCCGGCTGCGCCAAGCATCCACATGTCGAGCGCTGAGCCGTCGCTGCCGTTGACGAGGATCAGCAGGGGGCGCTTTTCCCGGGCGCTCTTGCCCCGGAAATAGAAGCCACGCAGGCCTACGCCCTCATAAGGAATGCTGATCTGTTCAACTGGGGGATCGAATAGATCGATCGACTTCAGCCAGCAATCGTCCATCATCTGCCAGGCTGCCGCAACCCGCATTGGATCACCGGTGCCGTCCGCGAAGTAGATGGCGCTGTCACAGAAACTCTGCGCCCAGAGATAGGCCTGCCGCGCGCTTTCCGTGTGACCGCCATCTGCCGAGTTTTCGGCCAGGAGGCGGGCTTCATCGCCAGCGGCGATCATCGCCTGGTACGCGCTGTCGAAGTTGCCGTCTTCGATCTGCCGGATGGTGAACAGGACCTTGCCGATGTTTGCGCCCTGGTAGTAGGCGCGACCGAGGCTCGCCAGGAGGACGAATTCGAAGGCGGAGTTCTTGAAGAAATAGGTTGTCTGATGGGCGGCCAACGGCGTTGTCGGCAGATTGGTCGTTTGGTGCGCAAGGCCTTGCGCCTCTCCGGCGGAGGGTTCGGTCGTTGCTCCCGCGCCCGTCCCCACTCCTCAGCGCTCTTTCCAAGGCCGGACTGCTTCCTCGTCATCCTCATGGATCCCCCTCCGGATGCCTGCCCACGGATGCTAAAGCGTGGGGACTATAACATCTTCGCGGCCCGATGGTTAGAGGCATTGCAACCGCAGAGGTTAGACTGGCGCTCGAAGGAAACTATTTATCGTTGTCACTAGTCGATTGGCGCTTCGTGCGCGACCCGGCGCAGATCGAGTTCGCTGCCCAACGGTGCTGCGACGACATCCTCAAGCTTTAATGGGATCAAAAGCTGACAGACGAAGGTGCGCCTGCGGCTCCCTCACGGCAATAGCCTGGAGGAGCGAGGCGGCTTCAGCCGCCAAGCTCCACTTTCGCTTAGGATTGCCTAGCTCCTCAATCGTTGATTTCGGGCTCGACGAGCTTTGCCAGATTGCGCAGCGATTCCTGCCAACCGAGATAGCATGCCTCCGGGGGAATAAGGTCCGGTACGCCCGCCTGGACAACATTCAGTTCGGTGCCGACAGAGACCTTCTTCAAGGTTACCGTGACCTCCATTTCACCGGGAAGGTTCGGGTCGTCGAACTTGTCCGTGTAACGGAGCTTCTCGTTCGGAACCAATTCCAGATAGCTGCCTCCAAAGGAGTGGCTATTTCCAGTCGTAAAGTTCCGGAAGGACATCCTGTGTGTTCCGCCGACCGCTGGCTCCAGATGATGCACTGTGCAGGTAAACCCATTTGGCGGAAGCCATTTGGCTAGCGCATCCGCCTCCAGGAATGCGCGATAGACTTTCTCAGGGCTGGCCGCCAGGACGCGGTGAAGACGTATCGTGTTGGGCATGATGATCCTCCTTTGAATGCAGCATGGGAATGCCCGAGGACGAACCTATCTTTGTCACTCCGACAATGGATTGAAAATATTCGCTCTCAGCCTATGTCGGTTCCGTGTCCAGTAGGGCTGGCATTGTTGCTCCTGCCAGTCCAGTTGTCTTTACGACTGGCATGCCAGCTATACAGCTTGGGCATGTTTGGTGTAGCAATTCCCTTAGAGGTTTAGCGGGGAGAGTGGGACCGTGGTGAGGAAGATAATTTCTCTCTTATTGGGAACGGTGCTCGTCATCTCCGGAATCTATGGCGTCCTGTACCTGCTGTATTTCACCGTTTATCCCGTCAGGACCCTGTATTATCTGGTGCCCGGCGGGCTGTTCGTCATTGGGATAGTGATCCTGTGGGAAGATCTTACCAAATTCCTTCGGCGGCATTGAAAGTCAGGACCTGTGAGCTGCCGCAGAAAAGAGCCCTCGAAATAGTACATCGATAAAATTGTAGCGGAGCCCGAAATCGGCCTCTAACCACGCCATCAAACTTACCCGCGAGGAAGCCCCGCAGCGCGCTTTCGATAGGAAATTCTGAAAGGAAAGCAACGTCAGATGCCCCCGCGTGAATGAAGCGGGGATGCGGGATATGGCAATTTTGGTCACGGGTGGCGCGGGCTACATCGGCAGCCACATGGTCTGGACATTGCTGGATGCGGGCGAAGACGTCGTTGTCCTGGACAATCTTTCGACCGGCTTTCGCTGGGCGGTCTCTCCGCGTGCGCGCTTCTATCTCGGCGATGTCGCCGATGCCCAGCTTCTGAAGACGATCTTCATCGAGAACGACGTCGACGCCATTATCCATTTTGCCGGCTCCGCGATCGTGCCTGCATCCGTCGCCGATCCGCTTGCCTATTACGACAACAATTCCGGCAAGACGCGGGCGCTGTTGAGCGCTGCGATCAATGCCAACATCCGCCATTTCGTCTTTTCCTCCACCGCCGCCGTCTACGGGCCGCAGAAGACGTCCGAGCCGGTCAGGGAGACCGCGCCGCTCAATCCCGAGAATCCTTACGGCCAGTCCAAGCTGATGACGGAATTCATGCTGCGGGACGCGGCGGCAGCCTACGACTTCAACTATGTCGCGCTGCGCTACTTCAACGTCGCCGGCGCCGACCCGTTGGGGCGCAGCGGTCAATCGACATCAGGCGCCACCCACCTGATCAAGGTCGCCTGCGAGGCGGCACTCGGCAAACGCACCGGCGTTCATGTCTACGGCATCGATTACCCGACTCATGACGGTACCGGCGTGCGCGATTACATCCATGTCAGCGATCTCGCCGCGGTTCACCTGAAGGCGCTGCAGCATCTGCGTCGTGGGAGCAGCTCGCTGGTTGCCAATTGCGGCTACGGCGCCGGCTATTCGGTGCTCGACGTGCTCAACATGGTCACGCGCCTGCACGGACACTCCTTCAAGATCCACATGGCGCCGAGGCGTCCGGGCGATGCCGCAAGTGTTGTTGCGGACTCAAGCCTTGCCCAACGCGTTCTGGATTGGAAGCCGACACACGATTCATTGGAGACAATCGTCCAAAGCGCGCTCGACTGGGAACAGTTCCTGATGGATCGCAACGTCGACGATCTTCAGAGCCTCCATCGAGCGCTCGCCGCCGCCTCGTTCTGAGAAACGAAATCAATCCCAGCCCGGCCATCGACTATGCCGTCGAGTGCGCTAAGGTGGCATGACGGTTGATGGCACCGGTTCGCTTGACGCCGGATTGCGACGCGAAGGATGCAACGAGCGAGGAGGTCAGCATGCGAGACGAGGTTCACCAGAGTGAGGTGATTGTCGAACGGCGCGGCTCGGCCGGCATCATCCGCCTCAATCGACCGCGTGCGCTGAACAGCCTGACACTCGATATGGTCCGCGCCTTTGCCGCCGCAATGGGCGACTTCGCGGCAGACGCCAGCATCGCCATGGTGATCGTTTCGGGCGAGGGGGAGCGCGGCTTCTGCGCCGGCGGCGACATTCGCGCGCTGCACGAGAGCGGCCGCGCCGGCACCGACCTAGCCACGACCTTCTGGCGCGAAGAATTCCGCCTGAATCACCGGATCGCGACCTACCCAAAGCCCTATGTGGCGCTGATGGACGGCATCACCATGGGCGGCGGCGTAGGCCTGTCATCGCACGGCCGCCACCGCGTCGTAACGGAGCGAACCAAGCTTGCCATGCCGGAAACGGGGATCGGCTATTTTCCGGATGTCGGGGCGACCTGGCTGCTGCCGCGCGCGCCCGGCGAGGCCGGCACCTGGATGGGGCTGACGGGACTGACCGTCGACGCGGCCGACATCGTCTATGCCGGACTGGCCGATCACCACATCGCTTCCTTCCGGCTGCCTGACATCGTCGATACGCTGGCGGAACTGCCGCGAAACGCGACGCCCCGTGACGTCGAGGTGGTGTTGAAGAATCTCTCCAGCGATCCGGGGACGAGCGCCGTCAAAAGCAACCGCGACCTGATCGAACGTTGCTTTCATTTCGGCACCGTCGAGGAAGTCATCGATGCGCTTGGGAAGGAGCCCGGCGATTTTGCCGCCGAAACGCTGCGGATCATCCGGACCCGCTCCCCGACCAGCCTGAAACTTGCGCTTCGTCTGCTGCGCCAGGGCCGGCAAAGCAGGAACCTTGCCGAATGCCTGAACCGCGAACTCGGCGCCTGCCAGCAGATATTGAAAAGCCCGGATTTCTACGAGGGCATCCGCGCCGCCATTATCGACAAGGATCGCAATCCGCAGTGGATGCCGGCGACACCAGAGGCGGTCGACCAGGCGGCCATCGACGCCTTCTTCAAGCCCGCGGAGCCGCCGCTGGCGCTCTAGCGCCACATCCCGCGCATGCGTGCTCCGACATCGACGCGCACCTGTCGCGCCTGATGCGACGCGCCGCCATCGGCTCTGGATTGCGGCCAGCCGACCACCTCGAAGAACTGCAGCAAGGTTGCCGGAATGAAGCGCGTGCGCGACGCATAGACGTGCCGGTCGCCCTGCGCGTTCTGGCCGTGCGTGAAGAAGCGTTGCGGCACGACGAGGTCGAGATTGTCCTTGGCGCGGGTCATCGCGACGTAGAGCAGTCGCCGTTCCTCCTCGATCTCGGCGCTGGTGCCGACGGCGAGGTCGGACGGGATGCAGCCGTCGACGACGTTCAGCATGAACACCCGCGTCCATTCCTGCCCCTTGGCGGAATGGATCGTGGAGAGGATCAGATAATCCTCGTCGAGCAGCGGCACACCGGCCTGGTCGCTGGTCGCATCCGGCGGGTCGAGCGTCAACTCTGTCAGGAAACGCTCACGGGAAGGATAGCCGCTGGCGATCTGCTCGAGTTGCAGAAGGTCGGCTTGGCGCGTCGATGCGTCCTCGTGCAGGCGCTCGAGATGCGGCGAATACCATTCGCGGACGAGGCCGATTTCTGCCGGCCAGCCGGCCTTGCCGGTCTTCACCTCCTGCAGCATCGCAACGAAGGCCGTCCAATCCTCGCCCGAGCGGGGAGGGGCCGGCAGGTCGGCAAGGGCCTGCATCGGGCTGGCATCCGCGGCCATCTGGTCGATGACGCGCTGCGCCGTCGACGGCCCGACACCCGGGAGCAGCTGCATCAACCGGAAGCCGGCGACGCGGTCGCGCGGGTTCTGAGCAAAGCGGAGAGCCGCGAGCATGTCCTTCACGTGCGCGCTGTCGAGGAACTTCAGCCCGCCGAACTTCACGAACGGAATGTTGCGCCGGGTCAGCTCGACCTCCAGCGCTCCGCTATGATGCGAGGCGCGGAAAAGCACCGACTGCTGCTTGAGCTTCACGCCTTCTTCGCGGTTCTCCAGCACCTTGTCCGCCACGTATCGCGCCTGGTAGGCTTCGTCGCGCACGGTGACGAGCCTTGGACGTTGGGCCGATTGACGCTCGGTCCAGAGGTTCTTGGTGAAGCGCTCCGAGGCGAGGTCGATGACGGCGTTCGCCGCCGCGAGGATCGTCTGCGTCGAACGGTAGTTGCGATCGAGCGTGATGATGTTTGCCGAGGGGCTGAACGCGGCGGGAAAGTCGAGAATGTTGCGCACGGTGGCCGCGCGAAACGAATAGATCGACTGCGCATCGTCGCCGACGACGGTCAAGCCTTGTCCGCCAGGCTTCAAAGCGAGCAGGATCGAGGCCTGCAGCCGGTTCGTATCCTGGTATTCGTCGACAAGCACGTGGTCGAAGCGGCTGCCGATATCGTCGGCGATGATCGGTTCGCTGACCATCTGCGCCCAGTAGAGGAGCAGATCGTCATAATCGAGAATGTTCTGGCTCTGCTTGGCCTCGACATAGGCGCCGAAGAGGTCTCGCAACTGGTTTTCCCAGGCCGAGCACCAGGGGAACGCGTCGCGCAGAACGAGGCCGAGTTCGCTTTCCGAATTGACCGCGCGCGAATAGATCGCAAGGCAGGTGCCCTTTGTCGGAAATCGGCTCTCCATTTTCGAGAAGCCGAGCTCGTGCCGGATGAGATTCATCAGATCGGCGCTGTCTTCCCGGTCATGGATCGTAAAGGCGGGGTCGATGCCGATCTGTTCCGCGTAATCGCGCAACAGCCGTGCCCCGATGCCGTGAAAGGTTCCGCTCCAGGCAAGCGCGTCCGCCATGATGCCGGATTTGCCGCCGAGCACCTGGACACAGATACGCTCGACACGACGCGCCATCTCGGCGGCCGCGCGGCGGGAAAATGTCATCAGCAGGATCCGGCGAGGATCGGCGCCCTTGACGATCAGGTGCGCAACGCGATGCGCGAGCGTGTTCGTCTTGCCCGAGCCGGCACCGGCGATGACGAGCAAGGGACCGGCAACGTGGGTGCCGTCAGTGAGCGTGCCGTATTCGACGGCCGCGCGCTGCTGGGGATTGAGCTTTTCAAGATACATTCAGCCGTCCGGTTGCTTCGGCGGAGAATCGCACCGCGGAAATATTCGACGTTCCTTGAATGTTCTCGAACGCTGCGGCTGTCAAGCGTGAGCGCATCAGGGGAAATCGGGCACGATGACGCGCCTCGTCAGTTTCAGCGTGCGATCCGGCTGGAGGATATAGGTTTCCTTAACCCTCTGGCCGCGGGAGTCGTAGAAGGAATTGTAGATGACACTGCCGGGCGGCGATTTGGTCAGTTTCGTGCGCGGTTGCCCGCCATAGGTGATGCTCCCCGGAATGGGCTGAACCTCGGTGGAGCTGTCCGTCGTGCAGCCCGATAGTATGACGAGCGATAGAAACGTCGGAAGCAGAACCTTCATCGCGGTAACCCTTAACTAAACCTATGGTATATATGGCGCCTCAGATCAGGGCGCCAAGTAGCGTGGGCTGGGCTCCGCGAGATTCTTTCGAGTATAGATTGGTGCGGCGCAACTAAAACTCCCCTCCGGCGTTACCCTGTAACAGACTTTGCCATTTGGAGGCGATGATGGTGCTTCGATTTCAGACGACGGAAGGTCACGGTGGTGCTTGCGGGCAGGGCCACAGCCTCGCGTCAACACGCGCCTCGGTCGAAAGCGCTCTCAGTGCCGCCTATGACGTCGATAGTAGCGAAATCGTCGTCTCGATCCTGGGGCTCTATGTCGTCCTGGAAGGATTCGTCCGGCAGAAAGGCCATGTCGAGCGGGCGGTCGAGATTGCCGAAGACGTGGTCGGGAAGGGTTATGTCCGCAGCCGGATGCTGCGGCGTTAGCCAGCCTACTCACATGTAATACTGTAAGTTCATCAGATTTGACGCACGCATACGGCATGTTGCTGCGCACCCGGAAATATCCGCCTATCTTCATATAAAATAATACAATTTAGCTCGACCGAAAATACGAAGAATTAACTGTGCGAAAGTAGTAGCGGCGACACTGGAACTAAAAGCGTGTTTCATTAGTTAATGCTTGTAATCAAAACACGGGAGAAGGGCATGCGAAGACTTCTTCGACTGGGAGCGCCGGCTTTTGCGCTGGCATTAGGGACTTTCATCACGCCAGCTTCGGCTTCACTCGAGATTACGAGCGACTATTCCGCCCTGCCGCAGGACGAGATGGCGATGAACGAATATACCGGTTCGGTGTCCTGCACCGCGCCGACGACGCAATATGTGCCATCCTTCATCCGGTCTTTTGACGGCACCATTATCGGCGTCGGGTACCTCGAGGTGCAGAGCGACGGTCGCTGCTGATCGTTTGCTCGTCCGTCTCGGAATCCGATGAAATAGGGTAGGAAGATCGCGCTCCCCAGGCCGGAGACCGATCAACTTTTCTGGTTGTGAGTTGTGCGTTGCAGCACATTGCGTTAGCTTCCGCGAAGCTGAGCCTCAACCAGAAGGATACCCTATGATCATTGAGAGCAAGCGGATCGGATGCCTCGACGGGCTGCGCGGACTGGCCGCACTCTGGGTCCTCCTAGGTCACAGCCTGCAACTGACGGGTTGGCACCTTCCGATCCTGTCGTCGCCGGATTTGGGCGTCGACCTCTTCATTATGCTGTCCGGCTTTCTGATGGTCTTTCACTATCGGTTACGCGAGAGCGCCAACCCCTGGGAGAAGCCATCCACCTGGTTCGGCTTCTGGCTGAAGCGCTTTTTCCGAATTGCGCCACTCTACTACGTGATGCTGTGCATCGCCCTGTTGCTGGGGCCGCAGCTCTATGCGAGCCGCATGGTCATTGACACCTTCCTATCCCACGGTCCGCAATTGCCGGAGCGCTATCTGGACGGTAGCCTGCGCAACCTTCTCATCCACGCGAGCTTCCTCTTCGGACTGCATCCGGCCTATGCGTTCCGCACACCACTGCCCGATTGGAGTCTTGGTTTGGAGATGCAGTTCTATGCGGTCTTTCCGCTGGCGATGCTGCTCTTGAGGAAAGCCAGATGGCTGCCCGGCGCCGCCCTGATTGCGCTTGGCGGTTTCGTAGTCGCCAAGGCCGTGCAGGCCGCCCACATCGATTTTCCGATGCCGTCTTTCCTGCCGCTGAAGATGCATGTCTTCCTGTGCGGCATGCTGATCGCCAACGGATTGTTCGTGACGCCGCGGCAAACCGTCATGAATGGCCTGCTTGCCGTCATGCTGGTCATGATTCCGATCGGCGGCGACATGACCTCGACGAAGGTCGCCGTCCGCCTGCTTCTGGTCGTCGGCTTCTTCGTGCTGGTGCATTATCATTTGTTGCCAGGTCTGGTCGGAAAGCTCGGCGATCGCGTCTCATCGCTGATGGGAAATCACTTCTGCCATTGGCTCGGCGAGCTCTCGTTCGGCGTCTATCTGATTCACCTGCTTTTGCTCCAGCCGCTCGCAGCATTCGTCATAACGCATTTCGGGGCTGAGATTTCCGCGCCGGCGCGCTTTGCGATCTTGGTCGCCGCCCTGCTGCCATTGGCCTATGCGCTGGCATATCTCGGCTTCACCCGCATCGAGGGGCCGGGCCAGACGCTTGGGCGCAAGGTGCTGGAAATAATCCGGAGACGGCGCCTGAAGCCGGCCTGACGCATCGGCTTATCGCAATCGAGGCTCGTCTGCTTTCGCTGAGGGTGACGAGCCTCTGACCATCATCATGATGGCTGCACACTTTCTATTGAGGGACGTGCCTTGATGGCAATGAGGTTAATCGCGCTCCCAACAGCAAGCGCTGCCGAGGGTTAAACAAAAATAAACCATTGCCCTGTTCCGGGACAGGTTGTCGACGATCTGCCGGCGATTGGCGGATCAAGGCCCGATCAGTTGACCTTCAGCTTGGCTTCTTCCGCGGCCGCTACGAATTCCGCGCGTGCCTCCTCGATCGTCTTTCGACCATCAAGGGCGGCTCTGCAAGTGCTTCTTGCCTTCAGATAATGCAACCCGCGACTGCTCGGCCACAGGTCTGCCAGGCATTTCAGCGCGTCCATAGGGCCGACGATCGTGCGTGCGCCCGTATTTTCAAACCCCACATGAATAGGATTATTCCACTTCTCGCTGGCCATAGGCGCATTCTCCGTTGCTTACGCCAAAATGTGCAAGTCAGCCTTCGCGTTCCCCCAGAAGGCCCGTACTGAGTGTATTTTAGCGATATTTTCGGAGCCCGCAAACAGGAAAACCGGGTGCTGGTTGATCTCGGTATCCACCGGCACCGTCCCCCAGACCGCAGATCTTTTGAGTGCCGTGGGAGGTTGTCTCTTTTTTAGCCGGCAGATCGGCTAAGCGCACTTTTAACTGGCTGAAAACAACGCTTTGTGCAACCATGGAAAGCTCAACGTCAGTCGCCCTCTGTTAGCGTTGGAGATCGGTGATGCAGGACCTCAAGAACGTTCTGAATGCTGAATGCCAGAAGTATGTTTCTATGGTCATATCCATGCGGCGCGGCAACCAGCGATGGCTCGAACGGGATGCTGCCACGGGCTCGAACGTAGACGTGACCGATGCAAAGCTAGCGGCCTTTGAGGAAACCGTCCGGACGCTGAGGCAGATGATCCAGGACCTCGATGAGTCCGACTATACGCTGTGCCGTCCGACGAAGGATTGGCACTTCGACGCCTGAGGCCGGACCAGGGCATTCTCTTCGAGCCGATGACTCGGCAGTGCTTTCCCGCGAGTCCTATCGGAAATTCTAAAGCGATTGCGGATCATAGACGCAGGCATAGTCGAGAACGCACTGTTTTCCGGTGGCATCTGGCAGGTTGGTTGTGTCCCGTTGGTCGCCGGGGCCACATTTGGCCGGCGGATAACGGAAGCTCCGGCCTCCGATGCCGACGCGCACGAAAAGCTTTTTCTCCTGGCGAATGATTTGCGTGATCTCAGAGCAGGTATGCTCACGGGCATTGATCTGCGTCACCGCGCCGGCAAAGGAGACAGCAAAAGCGCAGCCCCTAGGACCACATTTTTCATGAACGCCTCCTGGTTGCTGACAGTTAAACAGCGCACGCAGAGCGATTCAATTGAAATCTCAGGGCATTGCGTAGCTCCGCTGGCGGGAGAGGCGTTCTTTCGCAGCCGAGATTCACAGGTTGCCGAGGCGCGGCAATAATGAGTGTCCAGTCACACGCTACCCGTCTTGTTTTTGTTGAGTTTCCGTGTGCCGGCTCTGGACACCACCGTTAAGATGCACTTAAGCCTACTTGTTCTTCAGTAGCCATACCTTCCCGGCCATTGTTATCCCGTAGACGTCTTTCGAAGCGTTATCGTCGAGATGCCGCCGCTCCAGCAAGCCAGGCGCCTTTAGCTCATCCAGAACTTTGGCTGTTACGGACTTCACTTTCAGAGGCCGTTCCTTCCAGCGGTCCGTCTTTGCGTAGGTTACCGTCGCATTCTGGTGCGTCCATTTGTTCGATGGCTGAAGATACAGGTCTCCGTCCCGAGCGAGTTTCAGTGCGGCAATCTGCGATGGCGTAAGCTCGATCATGTTAGGAAACCTATTTGTCTTCTGTCTCGTGAGAACGTGACGGGAACATGCCGCACGGATTTTCTGTGCAATTCGTGGTCTGTTCCACACTTTCACGTCGTTTCGCGCGCCTCTCGGTCGCTGACGTCCACGCTCTTCTATCTGATTTTCCTAGAGAAAACTGGTGCTGCCGAGTGGGATTGAACCACCGACCTCACCCTTACCAAGGGTGTGCTCTACCACTGAGCTACGGCAGCAAGGACCAGACGCGCAACCGAACCGGCTGCATTGCGTGAACGGGGGGCCTATTGCCACAGCTTCATGATAAGCGCAAGCCGCAATTTCCATCTTTGTAGAGATTGAGGCCGGCCCACTTTTGGATTGGCGCGAATTCGGCTAAGTCTGGGCGATGACCGAAAACACCAAAAAAGGCCAGAAGAGCCGCAAGACCGAGATCGAACGCCAGGCAAAACTGCGTCGCGAGCGGGCCGCCGAAAAGCTCCGAGAAAATTTGTCCCGCCGCAAACAGCAGACCCGTGCGCGTCGATCGGGGCAGGCGGATGAGACGGATGGCCTGCCTGCCGCAAAAATGGACGAATCATAATGTTCGGTTCACGGCGAATTGAAGCCCCCGCTAATTTCGTCTAAACACCCGCATCTTTTTATAGACAGCCTTTCAGAAAGGCGGGCATCGCCCGTAAGCGCACATGGATCGTATTAGAATTGTCGGCGGTAATGAGCTTAACGGCATCATTCCGATTTCCGGCGCCAAGAATGCCGCCCTGCCGCTGATGATCGCCTCGCTGCTTACCAGCGATACACTGACGCTTGAGAACGTACCGCATCTGGCCGATGTCGAGCTGCTGATGCGCATCCTCGGCAATCACGGCGTCGATGTTGCCGTCAACGGCCGTCGCGAGCGTCAGGAAGACGCGTACTCGCGCACCATCCACTTCACCTGCCGCACCATTGTCGATACCACCGCTCCCTATGAGCTGGTGTCCAAGATGCGCGCCTCCTTCTGGGTCATCGGCCCGCTGCTGGCGCGCGAAGGCCAGTGCCGCGTCTCGCTGCCGGGCGGCTGCGCCATCGGCACGCGTCCGGTCGACCTGTTCCTCGACGGCCTGACCGCGCTCGGCGCGAACCTCGAGATCGACGGCGGCTATATCAATGCGACGGCGCCGAAGGGCGGTCTGATCGGCGCCCGCTACACCTTCCCGAAGGTATCCGTCGGTGCGACTCACGTCATGATGATGGCCGCAACGCTTGCCCGCGGCACGACCGTCATTGGCAACGCCGCCCGCGAACCGGAGGTCGTCGACCTCGCCAACTGCCTCATTGCCATGGGCGCCAAGATCTCCGGCGCCGGCACCAGCACGATTACGATCGAGGGCGTCTCGTCGCTTTCCGGCGCGCGCCATCGCGTCCTGCCCGATCGCATCGAGACCGGCACTTATGCCATGGCCGTCGCCATGGCCGGCGGCGATGTCACTCTTGAGCACACGGATATCGCGCTTCTCGACACGGCCCTTGAAACGCTCCGCCGCGCCGGTGCCCAAATCTCGCCGACCAGCAACGGAATGCGCATCCGCCGCAATGGCGTCGGCATCAAGCCGGTGGATATCGTCACCGATCCCTTCCCGGGCTTCCCCACCGACCTGCAGGCGCAATTCATGGCGCTAATGACGCGTTCGACCGGCATCTCGCATGTCACCGAGACGATTTTCGAAAACCGCTTCATGCATGTGCAGGAACTAGCGCGCCTGGGCGCGAAGATCTCGCTGTCTGGCCAGACGGCGAAGATCGAAGGCGTTCCGCGGCTGAAGGGTGCGCCCGTCATGGCGACCGACCTGCGCGCCTCCGTCTCGCTCGTCATCGCCGGCCTTGCCGCCGAAGGCGAGACGATGGTGTCCCGTGTCTATCACCTCGATCGCGGCTTTGAGCGCCTGGAAGAAAAGCTCACCCGCTGCGGCGCCATCGTCGAGCGTGTGAGCGAATAACGAAAGGGCGCTTCTTAGCCCTTCGATATGGTTGCGCATTGTCCTGTCGCGCCTTATGTCCGTTGTCTGACGCATCGCCATTCCGGCGATGTATTGGCGATGGGGTATTGCCTGAATGACCGACCTGAAGCTGGTAGCGCTCGATAGCGAAGATCTTGCCGTCGTCTCCGCGCATTTGCAGGATAGCGTCTTCAAGGTCGCCGATCTGGCCTGGTCGCCGCGCGAAGGTCAGTTCTCGGTCGCCGTCAACCGCTTCGTGTGGGAAGAAGCCGGCAAGAAGCGCAGGGGGTTCGAACGCCGCCGCGCAGCTGTCGTCTTCAAGCGTGTACTTGCGGTTCGCTCCACCGGCATCGATCGCGAGAACCGCGACGCGGTACTGTCGCTGCTTGCTATCCGCTTCGAGCAGAAGGGCGAGGGGCCGGAGGGAACGGTCGAGCTGGCGCTGTCAGGCACGGCAAGTGTTGCGCTCGATGTCGAATGCATCGAGGTTCAGCTTGCGGATATCGGCGGAGCGTGGGAAACCGCATCCAAGCCGCGCCATCCCGGCGCCTGAGAACTGGTTGTTCTGTAATCAAAGAGGAATATCGCATTGGCAATCTGGCTGGATCAGGCATCGGAAGGCTTCGAGCAACGGTTTGCCACCTTCCTGACGACCAAGCGCGAAGTCTCCGAGGATGTGAATACGGCAGTCCGCGCCATCATCGATGACGTCAGGGCGCGCGGCGACGCGGCGCTTGCCGAATATTCGAAGAAGTTCGACGGGATCGATTTTGCCGTAACGCCCATGCGTGTGACGGAAGCCGAGATCGATGCAGCGGTCGAAGCTGTGCCGGCCGAAGTGCTTGGCGCGCTGAAGGTCGCGGCCGTGCGGATCGAATCGCATCATCGCCGCCAGTTGCCGAAGGACGATATCTATGAGGACGACATGGGCGTCGGCCTCGGGTCTCGCTGGACGGCGATCGAGGCGGTCGGCCTTTATGTGCCTGGCGGCACGGCTAGCTATCCGAGTTCGGTGCTGATGAATGCCGTGCCGGCCAAAGTTGCCGGCGTCGACCGCATCGTCATTGTCGTTCCCGCAACCGGCGGCGTGGTCAATCCGGCCGTGCTTGCAGCCGCCAAACTCGCGGGCGTCACCGAGATCTACCGGCTCGGCGGTGCGCAGGCCGTCGCTGCCCTTGCCTACGGCACCGAAACCATTGCGCCGGTCGCCAAGATCACCGGCCCGGGCAACGCCTATGTGGCAGCCGCCAAGCGCCAGGTTTTCGGCACCGTCGGCATCGACATGATCGCCGGTCCCTCGGAAGTGCTTGTCATCGCCGACAAGGATAACAATCCGGACTGGGTGGCGGCCGATCTTCTGGCGCAAGCCGAGCACGATGCGAGCGCGCAGGCGATCCTCGCGACTGAGGATGCCGAGTTCGCACGGTCCGTGGAAGCAGCGGTCGAGCGGCAGTTGAAACTGCTCAATCGGGCCGAAACCGCTGCCGCAAGCTGGCGCGACTTTGGAGCGATCATTCTCGTGAAGTCGCTCAAGGACGCGATTCCGCTGTCAAACCGGATCGCGCCCGAACACCTGGAGCTCGCCGTTGCCGATCCGGACGCGCTGCTGCCTCGCATCCGCAATGCCGGCGCGATCTTCATGGGCGCCCATACGCCTGAAGTGATCGGTGACTATGTCGGCGGCTCGAACCACGTTCTGCCGACGGCCCGCTCGGCCCGGTTCTCCTCCGGTCTCTCAGTGCTCGATTTCGTCAAGCGCACCTCGATCCTGCGCCTCGGCCCCGAGCAACTTCGCACGCTCGGTCCCGCCGCCATCGCACTGGCCGTTTCCGAAGGACTGGACGCACACGCACGGTCGGTAGCGATCCGCCTGAACCTGGAAGGGTGACAGATGGCAACGGGCGACTTTCGGCTTTGCGACGTCGTCCTTGACGACAGCATCGGCAGAGCGACGCCCGACGTCGAACACGAGCGCGCGGTCGCCATCTTCGATCTTGTCGAGGAAAACAGCTTTACGCCCGTGGGGCATTCCGGTGGGCCGTACCGGCTGAATATCTCGCTGGTCGACTCCAAGCTGGTTTTCGCGATCACGACGGAGGACGGAGGCGCCGTCGCCACCCACATCCTGTCCTTGACCCCGTTTCGCCGCATCGTGAAGGATTATTTCCTGATCTGTGAAAGCTACTACGAGGCAATCCGCTCAGCCTCGCCGAGCCGCATCGAGGCGATCGACATGGGGCGGCGCGGCATTCACAATGAGGGCTCGCAGACGCTGAGGGACCGCCTGAACGGCAAGATCGAGATCGATTTCGATACCGCACGCCGGCTGTTCACGCTGGTTTGCGTGCTCTACTGGCGCGGTTGAGGCCGATGGAAGCGCCAGTCGACGCAGGCGAAGGAAAAAGGCCGGGCGCCATCCTGTTCATGTGCGGCATGAACTGCATTCGCTCCCCCATGGCCGAGGTGATCGCCCGCAGCATGCTGCCTGCGAACGTCTATATCAGATCCGCCGGCGTCCGTTCGGGGGAGCGGGACCCCTTCGTCGATGTTGCGCTTGAGGAGATCGGCCTTTCTCTTGGTCGGCATCATCCGCATACGCTGGAAGAACTGGAAGATGATTACTTCGACCTGATCATCTCGCTCTCGCCGCAAGCGCACCATGCAGCGCTAGAACTGACCCGGTCGAAAGCCATCGAAGTCGTCTATTGGCCGACCATCGATCCGACCGTTGTTCAGGGCACGCGAGAGCAGATTCTGAACAGCTACCGGCAAGTCCGCGATCATCTGACCGAACTGATCGAGAGCCGGCTGGTTAGAAGAAACATCATTGCCGCGCACTCGGCGTGAAACAAATGACGGAAACGCGATCAATTAGGTTCACAAACCCTCGTTGATTGTGTAGTTTCCGCCCAAAATTTTGGGCGGCCGCCGCCGTCATCTCAACCCACAGGAAGAAAACCTCTATATGCCTAAAGAAGAAGTCCTCGAATTTCCGGGTATTGTGACCGAGCTTCTGCCGAACGCAACGTTCCGCGTAAAGCTCGAAAACGAACACGAGATCATCGCTCACACTGCTGGCCGCATGCGCAAGAACCGCATCCGCGTTCTGGCCGGCGACAAGGTTCTCGTTGAAATGACGCCCTACGACCTGACCAAGGGCCGCATCACCTACCGCTTCAAGTAGGCCTGCATACAAGGCTTGAAAGGCCGCTTTCTCCGTCTTCCGGTGGTCGAGGTTCCATGGCGCTGAAATACAAGCTCATTCTGGCTTCCGGCTCGCCCCGCCGCGTTGATCTGCTCAATCAGGCAGGGATCGAGCCTTCGCGTCTCATGCCGATGGATATCGACGAGACGCCGAAAAAGTCTGAGCACCCGCGCTCACTCGCCCGGCGCCTGTCGACGGAAAAGGCCGAGGCAGCACTTGCCGCCATCAAGGGCGACATGACGTGGAAGGGCAGTTACATCCTGTCAGCCGATACCGTCGTCGCTGTCGGACGCCGCATTCTTGGCAAGGCCGAGTTCGCGGATGAGGCGTCAGCCTCATTGTATCTCTTGTCCGGGCGCAGCCACTGGGTCTATACCGGCGTCTGCCTGGTGACGCCCGACCGCAAGATCCGCCAGAAGATTGTCGAGACGAAGGTTCGCTTCAAGCGCCTTTCCGGTTTCGAGATCGAGAACTACCTTGCATCGGGGCAGTGGCGCGGCAAGGCTGGCGCCTACGGTATCCAGGGCCTGGCCGGAACATTTGTGCAGAAGATGGTCGGCTCCTACACCAACGTTGTTGGGTTGCCGCTTTATGAAACCATCCTTTTGCTGACCGGCGAAGGCTTTGACGTGCATAGCCGGTGGGCCGAGGGCTGATCCTCGAAGGAACCGCTGATGTCTGACGAAAACAAGACCGCCAAGGTCGAGCCGCTGCGCAAGACGCGGCCCTGCCCGGAATGCGGCAAGCCGTCCAACCGCGAACACTACCCGTTTTGCTCGAACCGCTGCCGCGACCTCGATCTTTCGCGCTGGCTCTCCGGCTCATACGCCATCCCCGTTGCCGACGACGAGGCGAAGGCGGATTACAATGATGAGGAATAGGTCCGTTTTTCCACGGGCGAAGCCATTAAATTCGTTGATGAATTTGGAAAATTCCAAGGCTTCTCAAAAAACTGTCATTTGGCGCTTGCCATGTCCGGACAAGATGCTATAACCCCGCTCGCTTCCGGGGCGAACCAAGGCCCCTCGGTTCTTTCCCAGGAAAGAATGTCTGCGAAGCGGGTTAGCCCAGATAGCTCAGTTGGTAGAGCAGCGGATTGAAAATCCGCGTGTCGCTGGTTCGATTCCGGCTCTGGGCACCATTTTAAGCCATTGTTACACCTAGTGTTTTTCATGTTTTCTCACCTTTTGCTTATTTGAGTTTGACACTTTCAGACTCCGGATTTGACAACTTTCGTTTTTCGTTTGTTCAGTTCGGCCTCAAAATCGGCGACGGCGGATGTCGTGCGCGTCGTCATGTTGGCACGCCGGGAATAGTGCTTCGCCATTGCTTCCGTGGCGTGGCCGAGCACCAGGGCGATTGTTCCATGGTCCTTGCCCATCTCCGCGAGAATGGTTGCAACTGTGTGCCGAAGACCCTTCAACGTTAGCCCGGGCTGGATCAAACCTTCCGCCTCAAGCTTTCCTTTAAGTCTGCTCCAGTTCGTGCTGAACCCATTGTAGGTCCAGGGTTGGCCTCTGCTATTGGCACACAGCGTCAAGGCATCATGCTTCGGTGCACGCGCAATCGCCTCAGCGACAGGCTCGAAGAGAGGCAGGTAGATTGGCTGGCCAGTCTTGTTGCGGCGTGTATCGAGCCCGGCTTGCGTAATGGCCATCCTCGGCAGTTCCAGCGCGTCCTGCGGATCGAGCGCATAAAACATCATGAGGGCGACCGGCAGCAGCATGTGAGGTGGCAGCGCTGCGAGAACGGTTTCACGCTCAGCGTCGGTCCATGGTCGGTTAGCGTCGGGAAGGGCCTTGGGGCGTCGGGCGGGCTTTACCTTGGCCGCAGGATTGTCCTTTGTGAAGCCATACTCAATTCCCCAGTCGAAGATCACTGAAAGGACGGAGCGTACGTAATTAGCAAAGCGAAACTTGCGTTTCTCCAAGGCCTTGTCCCGGATCTTTGCTATAAATGGAGGCCTGAACCGGTCCAGTGGCGTGTCGTTAATCGCCTGAAGATAGTCGAAACATTTCTGATAGTCGGCGCGCGTTCGAGGAGCCAGCTCGGCGCGGAACCTGACGCTTTCGCGGTATTTCTTAATCAGCATTCCCAGTGTACCGGGTTTGGCCTCCTTTTCATTCCGCAGTTCGTTGATGCGGTGAATCTCCATGTCGAACGCCAAGGTGTATGGCTCGAACCTTCGGCAGTCGATCTTCTCCCGTGTCTTGCGGTGATAACAGCGCCAGTCGCCGTCGTGGTCCCTGAAAATCTGCCAACCCGCGTATTTGTTCGGGCGTCGAACCCGAGGCTTCCTCATCCGAGGCGCTCCAGGATTTCTGCGTCTGTATCCGCGTTTCCGGCTTTGATCAGGTCGAGCCACCGATCAAGGTCGTGGATGTCGTAACGCTCTTCGCTTTCGGGCATAGCGACCGGCTTGACGGAGCAAATCCTCGGGAAACGCCTCAAAGGTAAGCCGACATAGTCCGCTGCCTGTTTTATGGACATCATTCGCGGCTGAACGACGCGAATATTCAACATAGCATTCGCCATTGTCCTGCTCCTACCACTGACACGGGAAAACTGGGAAATGTGTTCTGGAGGCCTTGAGAACCGCGCGATCGAACCGGCCGGAGGTTGGACTGCCCACCGCTCGTGCGTGCCTTTTCCCATTCCGAGGCCAGCAACGCTTCGCCGACTAGAGCCCGACCATCAGATGCCTGTATTTAATTTCATTCTGAATTTGGCTGGCACGATTGCACCTTTCTCAATTTGACCGTGCTGCGGATCCGAGGCAATTTGCGCCGCGGCTCTTCAAGCGTTTTCATAGGTTTCAAAGAAGATTGATTTCGGAGCCGAGTAAACTGACAAGTCTGCGAGTCGAAGTTGGGGTCGAATTCGATGTGAATCCTTGATTGGGGCTGCACGAGAACGAATGGGCGAAGCATGCGCGACGAAGATGCCGGCAATACCGCCGAATTGAAAACAACGTTGACGCGCGCAGAAATGCATCAACTTGTTTGGTCCGTGCCAATGAACATTCTTGCGGAGCGACACCTGGTCCTTGGTGTCGCTCGTCTCGGCCGGGCTTGGCATCGGCTTTGTCCCGGAATGGACGCGTGAATTTCCGAACCGCGCCTTCGAGCTGAAGAAGGTCAGAGGCATCGACTTCCGGATCGGGCTGGGGGTTGCCTGGAACCGAGAAGATCCGACCGCCTCGCGCGACGACATCGTCGATATCGCCCGTTCGCCGATCCTTGGTTGGCCTGCCTGCTGTTGAACATCCCTTCTGCCGCCCGCGCCTCGCGTCCTGCGCCGGCTTTTGGTCCTGCCGGGCTCGCGCTGGCCCGCAACAGCGTTGCCGTCCTCCACTCCGTTGCGGCCCTATCGGGTGCGTGCCAGCGCTGAAGGCCCGGCATTCGGACCGCCGTAGCAGGTCGCGATGGTCGCGACCTCGAACGGAGGTTTAAACATGACGAGGCAGCCGACAAAGCAACGATCCGATCTCTACAGAAGCATCACCGACAAGATCATCGCCGAACTCGAACAGGGTGTCAGACCCTGGATGCAGCCCTGGAGCACGGCTTGTGCGAGCGACCGGATCACCCGGCCGCTGCGCCACAATGGCGAGCCCTATTCCGGAATCAACGTCCTCATCCTCTGGTCGGAAGCGATTGCCCGTGGCTTTACCTCGGCCACCTGGATGACATTTCGTCAGGCCCGCGAATTCGGGGCGGCGGTGCGTAAGGGCGAGACCGGCACGACCGTCGTCTTTGCCAGCTCCTTCCTGCGGGCCGAAACCAGCGAGACCGGCGAGGCGGTTGCGCACAGCATCCCGTTTCTGAAAGCCTACACCGTCTTCAACACCGACCAGATCGACGGACTGGGCGAGCGCTTCCGACCAGTTGTGCCGGCTCCAGATCCGATTGCCCGCATCGGCCATGCCGACCGCTTCTTTGCCAATACCGGCGCCCTGATCCGGCACGGCGGCTCGTCAGCCTACTATGCGCCGGCCCGCGATCATATCCAGATGCCGGCCTTCGAAGCCTTCCGGGACGCACAATCCTACGTCGCCATCTTAAGTCATGAGCTGACCCACTGGACGGCAGCCCCGCATCGTCTCGCTCGTGACCTCAGCCGTTATGCCAAGGACAACAGCGAACGTGCCCGCGAGGAACTGATCGCCGAGCTCGGCAGTTGCTTCCTCTGCGCCGATCTCGGCGTTGTTCCGGAACTCGAACCACGGCCCGACCATGCGAGCTATCTCGCCTCCTGGCTCAAAGTGCTCTCAAGCGAACCGCAGGCGATCTTTACCGCCGCCAGTCAGGCGCAGCGCGCCGTCAGCTACCTGCACTATCTCCAGCCTGAAGGGGAGGCGGCGTGAGCCGTCTTCTCCTCTCAATGGAACCACTCGCCGCAAAAGGCCGGCACCGGGTCAGCCTCAGGCTCTAACGTTGGGTCGATAGCCACGAGAACGCTTTTGGGCAAGAAGAGTCAGAAGGAGAGCGACGGCTTCTTTCTCGCTGTTGAAGAGGTGCACCCTCTGCTGGCCGCGTCTTCCGATGCGCCCCCAACTGCGGGTAAGCGACACATCACCAAAGAGGGTCGGCTCGATCGACAACTGATAGAATCGAGCCATGTTTCTCTTGAAGTCGGTGATCTCAATATGGAGGTGGTAGGGCTGTGCGATCATGACGGAAGGATCGCAAAGTCCTGTCAGAGGCGTCCAACGACTTTTCTGAATCGGTCGGTCCTGACCGATTCATGTTGGTTATGGCCGTCGCTGTTACCGCTTCTTTCGACCGGGCAGGGAAGCGAACTTCGTCGGGCGTCAGGAGATGGAAAGGTCGGACTTTTCGGAATCAAGAGCACGGGCTGCCGAATGGAAGACCACGGTCGCCCGGCCACTGCGCATCATATTGGCGGCGGCGTTTTTGATTTGACGGGCATAGATCATAACGCCGTGCCGCCATCCTTCAGCGATTGGTCTTCACCGTGTGGCTTCAGAAGATCGTCGACAATTCCCGGTCGCCCTCGCGACTGAGGAACTTCGGTAACGCGCGTTGGACCCATTCGAGAAGGGGTCGCGAAGATGATGCGCGGTCGCCATTCTCCAATCGATGCAGCACCAGTGCTCCGATCAGGACCTTTCGGCGTGTATCGATCGCCCGCTCCTCTTTGCTGAGGCGCAACAGTAACGTCTTCTTTCTAGCCTCGAGCTGGGCAAGTCGTTCGCTAATTGTCGTGCCTGTCACGATGATCATCTCCGCTTGCGCTTTCACCCGAGCGTTTGGGCCAACTGGCCCTCGCAGGTTGCACGGCAACGAAGCTGGCTTAGGGGGTGTGCTCCGGCAACTCGCATATGTGCGGGTAGCAGCACGCGGTCGAAAGCCTAAAAATAGAACGCGGACGTTGCCGCATGGTCCCACCGGGACCCGAAGAGACCAAGGCGATGAGGGTACAAGGGCGCACTTACGGGTTGCTTCACAACCCACGGCGCAGATGCCGGATCTGGATGGGCAATAGATCGAATGGCGATCTATCATTTGAGCATGAAACCTGTGGCACGCAGCGGTGGTCGCAGCGCCGTGGCTGCTGCCGCCTACCGATCCGCGACAAGGATTGAAAATCAGCGTGACGGGCTCGTTCATGATTTCCGCGCCAAGCAGGGTGTTGAGCACACGGAGATCGTCATTCCGGAGGGTGTGGCTGCCGCATGGGCGAGGGACCGTTCGGTATTGTGGAACGCGGCGGAGTTCGCCGAGACACGCAAAGACGCGCGTGTTGCCCGCGAATTTGAGATTGCACTTCCGCATGAGCTGTCTTCGACCCAGCGTGTCGATCTGGCGCGAGAGTTCGCGCAAGGGCTCGCCAATCGCTATGGCACCGCAGTGGATTTCGCGGTGCATCAGCCGCATGTTGATGGTGACGTCCGCAACTACCATGCGCATGTACTGATGACTACGCGACTGGTTGGGTCAGAGGGGCTTGAAAGCAAGACGCATATCGAGCGGGCCAACAAGGAACTTTTACCGAAGGGGCTGCCAACCTCGCAAATGCAGCTACGCGATATCCGCCAATCTTTCGAGCAGACGGCGAACGAGCATCTGGCGCGAGCCGGTCTGGACGTCAGGATTGATCATCATAGCCATTTAGAACGCGGGCTTGAGATCGAGCCGACTGAACACATGGGCGTGCATGCAACGCAGATGGAGCGGCAGGGCAAGCCGGTCAATCGGCGGCGGCTGGATGAGGAGCCTGCCGGGCGTAACGCCGAGCTCATCCGGGAAAAGCCGGAGCAGGTGCTTTCGCTCATCAGCAATGAGAAGAGCGTGTTCGACCGGCGCGATATCGCCCGGACGCTGCATCGCTACGTCAACGACGATATTCGGGAGTTCCAGAGCGCTTTTGCCAAGGTCATGGCCTCGCCCTCGCTGGTGGTATTGCAGCCTGAGCGGATCGATGCAGCCACCGGCGAGACTGAGCTGGCGCGGTATTCGACCCGTGAAATGGTCGAGATTGAAAGCGCCGTGGCCGATCGCGCGGAGGTCATGAAGAATGCACGGAGCCATGGCGTCGATCGTCGTCACGTCGATCGGTCGATAGAGAAGCAGGATGCGGCGATACGTGCAAGCGTCTCCAAAGACACTGCCGGAAAGGTGAAGCGCGGCGAGCAGGACGGATTGGAGCGGGAACGGCAGATTGCGGCGGCGCGGCTGTCCCACGAGCAGCGGGCGGCGATCGAGCATATCACCGGGGCAGGGCGGATTGCGGCGGTCGTCGGTTTCGCCGGAGTTGGCAAGTCCACCATGCTTGCGGCCGCGCGCGAGGCGTGGGAGGCCCAGGGCTACACCGTCCACGGCGCGGCACTGTCGGGGAAGGCGGCCGAGGGCCTGGAGGAAGCATCCGGCATCCAGAGCCGGACGCTGGCGTCGTGGGAATATCGCTGGCAGTCACAGGGTGACGGCAACGTCAGCTGCGACCAACCCGGCCGTAGCGACGTCTTTGTGATCGACGAGGCGGGGATGATCGGGAGCCGGCAGCTTGCTCGCTTCATCAAGGCGGTGGACGAGCGCGGGGCGAAGATCGTACTTGTTGGCGATCATGAGCAGCTGCAGGCGATCGGAGCCGGTGCACCGTTCCGGGCCATTGCCGAGCAGATCGGTCACGCCGAACTCTCCGAAATCCGTCGTCAGCGTGTCGATTGGCAGCGGGAGGCGTCGGTGGCCTTTGCGACGCACCGGACGACCGAGGGGCTTTCCGCCTACCGCGACCATGGCGACATTCGGCTGAGTGAGACGCGGGACGAGGCACGAGCCGAAATGGTGAGCGATTACCTGGCCGATCGCGAAGCGCGACCGGCGGGAACGCGTGTGGCGATGGCGCATCGGCGGGCCGATGTTCGGGCTATCAATGACGCGATCAGATCTGCTCTGAGGGAGCGTGGCGAGTTGGCAAACAGCTGCGGGCTGACCCAGGGCGAACAGGGCAACGTGCCTGACGAAGGGCATGGGCCCTTCGGACGCGAGCTGACGTTCCAGACCAATGACGGCAAACGATCGTTCGCGCCGGGTGACCGCATAGTGTTTCTTGAGAACAGCCGTGATCTTGGTGTCAAGAACGGGATGCTTGGCACAGTCGACAGTGTTGAAGCCGGCCAGATCGTGGCAACACTCGACGGGACTGGCGACAGAATCGGCGTGGCGACGGACGAATACCGAGCATTCGACCATGGCTATGCAACGACGATTCACAAGAACCAGGGTGCGACTGTGGACCGTGCCTATGTAATGGCGTCGGGGTCGATGGACCGGCACCTGACCTATGTCGCCATGACCCGCCATCGCGACAGTGTACGGCTCTATGCCGACAGGCAAGAGTTTGGCGCTCGCAACGCCGGCCGGCTGGTCGAGCACGGCCACGCTCCGTATCAACACGATGCCAAGAACCGGGCCAGCTATTTCGGGACAGTGGAAAACGACAAAGGCCAGAAACACACGGTTTGGGGCGTGGACCTTGAGCGGGCGATGGCCGAAGCTCAAGCTGAACTCGGCACGAACATCGGCCTTGAACATCGCGGATCGGATACGGTGCGGCTTCCGCATGGTATGCTCGTTGAGCGGAACGCGTGGAAGATTCATAGCGCCGATGAGCTGACCTACGCCCAACTGGAACACCGCCTCAGCCGGTCGGGGGTGAAGGAAACGACCCTTGACTACACGCGCGACTTTGCCGAGCGGCGAGGGATCGCGGAGCAATTGGGGGCCCGGAGTGAGATCGAAATTCGGGGCGAGTGTGCCGAGCTACGTCCGGAGTGGGAGTCGAAGGCCGAGGATCACAGGTTTCTGCGCGGATCCGCATACAAAGTTGGCACGGATATTAAACGAGAAGAATCTGCACGAAATCTGGTGCGCGATCACAAGAATCATGACGTGGCCAGGGAAGGTCTGCAGAAAGCCCCAACTCAGAAGCGCAGCATATTCGCCGGCCTCAAGCTCAGTGTAGGCCGAGGAGCAGCTTTAGAGCGCGGGACAGCCTCGAAAACGCAGCGGCCGGAAAGGGAAGAGGGCTTGCGCTCTTCTGGTCGCGATCAGGAAGCTTCGGCGGCGCATCGGCTGGCGGACCGGGCGCGGCCCTTGTCGGCCTTCGAACAGGCCGTTGACCATTATGCGCAGGCCTTTAGCGCGGCCGACAAGCAGATACGCGAGAACTTGCCCGTCCTTGAAACCCAGAAGCAGGAACTGCGCATCGCGGGCCAGCAGCTCGACCGGGCGCGGCCTGGATCGCACGAACTGATCCGGTCCGCCCTACAACATGATCCGAAGACGGTTGAGGCGATAACGGAGCTTTCCGGCCGCGCGCGTGTCGGTGAGCTTGTCGGCGGTATGGATCGGGAGCGATTGGCATTGGCCGATCCGAGCGTCCGGGCCGAACGGTTCGTGCAGCGCTGGCACGAACTGCAGGGCGAGCGCCGGCAACTTCAAGGTTGGCAGCATGATGAGGCCCGCCAGAAGGTCGAGGGCGAGATGCGCGGCATGGTGAAGGGCCTTGAGCGCGACGCGCAGGTAGAATCCGTCCTGCGCAATCGAAGCCAGGACCTTGGAATTCGCCATATGCGGCAGGATCAGACCATTGCCCGTGAGATGGAACGGCAGCTGTCCCAGAGCCGCAGCCGGGGCCTCGGGCTGGAACGATAGGAAGGAGACGGCATGGCCGATCGACTGGAGGGCGCCAAGCCCGATGAACAAGACGAAGCCGGCGATCCGGCCCAGGCGTTCGATACGCTACGGCGGACGGTCGAAGATCTCCTTGGCGATCTCACGCGCGAAATGACGACGATTCGAAAGGGTGTGGAGGCTGCCTTCGAGAAATTCCAGCAGCCGATCGATTACGGTCCTGATCTTGGTCGCATCGTCCAGCAGCTCGCCGTTGTCGGGCAGCATCTAGAAGCGGTCGAAAAGACGCCGGCGCTAAGGAATGATCCCGATCACTATGCGCGTGCGCTCGAGAACGCCGCGGAGCGGGTTTCGGGCAATGCGGCGCGGATGATCGAAGCGCGAGGACAGAGCCTCGAGCGCGTGTCGAGCGCGCTTGGGGGCTACGTCAGGAATGCCCGCCTGCGCCGGGATCAAAATTGGTGGGTATGTAGTGCGGGTGTCGCCGGCCTGGTCGCCGGCATGCTGTTGACGCTGTTCCTGCCGCGCGCGCTTCCCGGATCGGTCGATATGGCCGTTGCGTCGACAGTGATGAACGCTGATCGTTGGCACGCCGGCATCTCTTTAACGCAGTCGGCGAACGCCAGAGGATGGCGCAGCATTGTCGATGCGAGCAACCTTGTGAGCGCCAACCGGGAAGTGCTAACCGCGTGTACGGAGATGGCTGCCAAGGCAAAGAAAGATCAGCGTTGCACGATCACGGTGGCCGTGCCGGAGAAATAGAGCACGCGAACAAGTTTCCGTTCGGCGCGTCTAAGCTCCGCGCCTGAACCAGTCTACTTGAAGGCCGCCACCGCCGCGTAGGCTCCAGATCATATCCGCCGTTGTTGCCTATCCAGGTGGTTAGAAGGTTATGCGATAAACTCTTTAAAACGTGCCCTTAGAATTTGGTCCCGTTTCCGAATGCTGTAGGCGTCGTTGCTGGTACGGGCCATCAGCTCATATTCGGGCGTGACCTCTTGCATTCGCACAGAAAGGGCATCGGACGGAGGTTCATTCGAAAGGCTACCGTGTCGAGTTTGGATTGCAACTGAACGCCGATCAGCAGGCGGTCCGTCAAAGCCGGTCCGGTCGTGCCACAGGATATAGGTCAATGAGACTGACCCAAAGGCAACGTATTGGCCAAAAAGGCAAAATAGTATGGCAATCGACAGCTGACCGCCATCTAGGAGCCGGGGAAAGCCCGTGCCCTTGCGGTATGGCTGGCGATAAAGTGGCATAGGGTGGTCTTCCCGGCCCAGCAGACCTTCTTTGATGTCGCCAGCTATTCATGACGCCCTCCGAACGTTGTTATCTCGAGGGTCTTCATTTGCGATGCGGCCTCGACGGCGGCCGAAGAAGGCTATCCAATTGAGAGTGTCGGGGCTTGCATCATCCGGCGGCCAATAGCCGGGCAACGCGTAGCCTGCTTTCCCGGTTCTCACCGTCCGGACACCCAAGTCTTCAAGCGATGGGATGCCGTGATGACGTAACCAAATGCGCCATTGTTGAACCTGAACCGCCTTTGTTTCTGCAACGAAAACGAGCGGGATGGCTCGCCGCGTCTCGACGCGCGGCGGGGCGTCCTCGCGCGGGTTAGGTTTATTTATTTTTTCTTTCTCTGGGTTTGGCGGACATATCTGTCTCCCTTTGCCGGACACATCTGACCGCCTTGCTGGACCAATCTGACCGCCTTTGCCAGAGCAAAGGGTGACAATCTTGTCCGTCTTTTCGCGGGCCTCCGATGCGCGTAAAATCGACGCCGCTGAGGGACGATATTCCGTGTTGTGCCCGATGCCATTTCCGCGCTGGACCTCGAACCATCCTTTAGTCTCAAGTTCACGGACGGCGCGCTGAATGGTTTTGACGCTCCGGCCGGTCGCGTCGGCAATCGTTTGATAGGACGGCCACGCCTTTTCGGTGTGGCCGTTTAAATGCGTGGTGACGACGTAGAGCGCCACGGACCGCGCATTGTCGCTCACGTCCTTGTCGCAGCTCAAATGCTGAAGCCATTGCAGCTTCACATCTCGAAACGGCAGCGCTCCACTCATCCGCGCCTCCCGACATATGGCAAGCGCGCGGTGCATAACTGGCGACGCTCGGACCTACTCCTCGGTCGCTTACCGCACCGACCTGTCACCAATGAATCCCCAGAAGGTTGGGCAGGAGGGTTTGACAGGGTTGCCATAAGTAGTTGATTTGGGGGAGACGGTTTGACCTCATTTTTAAAGTAAGCCATTGAAGTCGCGACAATAAATGCGGATTGAAAATCCGCGTGTCGCTGGTTCGATTCCGGCTCTGGGCACCACTTTTTAACGGTCCGTTCTGGACACATAGGTTACGTTTTATTCCTGAGACATAGGTGACACTTTTGGACCGAAAGGGTTCGGCAAAGGTTCAAGCCTGCATGTCTCATCATCGAAGTATCCCAGATCGTAGTCCATAAAGCTTGTCAGCGAGATATG
>NZ_JBFTQH010000026.1:0-79001 GCF_056398905.1 Rhizobium sp. 01T417
CGGAAGGTTCGCGCGTGGTTGCGACCAGCATGCTGACCTTTGAGGTATTCTGCGTTGCCGCCGATAGCGCAACAGGGGCCATGACTCCGCTTGGATGACCGCAGCTGGCAAGAACTGCCGCGACGAGCAAAGGTGCAAGTGTCCGAACAATACGGGCTGCAATCACGTTCCGGTTCCCTCATTGAAACGCAAGCACCTTACGGTGGCCGGGCTTTGGTGAAGTACTCTTACAGCAACGACGCGGATGTTACGTGCAATTCGCGCCCCCTGCCCTCGCGCAGGACGAACGATCTACGACAAGCTCAATTCGGGGTCTGGAGCCGTCTATCCATCTCGAACTACGCCTTCGGCTTCCGCAGCTTCACTGCCACACAATGCTTGTTTTCGGCATCCCAAACGCTGTCGGTCCTGCAGACCGGCTGCTTGGGCGAGCAGGACTTTCCCGCCAAGGTGGATTTCAAGCTGCGAGTGCACAGGCACCTCCCCTTTTCCCAACCCCAATTCTCGGGACAACTGACGCAGCGCTTTGTCTTCGGATCAACGAACCGGCCGGTCCCACAGGAACAGGTCGAGCGCTTGGCATCCCACGACGCCCCCGCGGCGCACGCGACGCAAGTTTTCCTTCTCGAATCCCAGTTTTTCCCCTCCGGACAAGTTCCACTCGCATTGACCGCATTGCCGGGAGCCTGCGCCGAAGGGAGCTTTTGTGGCTCGATCGCCTGCTGGCCGGGACACGTGAGCTTTTGATCGCACTGCAGCGAGCAGCCGACCACCCCGCGAGACCGGTTGACCGGCGTGTCTGGATATTCAAAGGGACAGGGCATCTGCTGCGCGCCTGCTGTCCATGCGAACAGCACGATCAAACCGAAGAGAAGAAGACGACATCCCAACATTTCAGAACACTAGGCCCCGACATATCATCTGTCCAGCTTGTCACAGGCGCGCCCCTGGACCTGCACGGGAGTTCGCTTGACCAGCAGTTGGGAGCAGATCTGATGGCCCGGCGTATCGATCAGTCCTCATTTCCGTGCAGGAACCGGAACCCGACGACGTCGAGGTCGACGTCTCAAAGGCCCGAATCTGAAGAAGGTGCTTTCGGTCGGACCGCAGGCGTCGGCGGGTCAGGAAGCTTCACCGGAACGTCCGGCTTTTGGGCCCGATTGTCGGTTGTTGCGGGTGCGGCCGGGCCACTTTCATCAAAGTTCACTGATATCCCGAAGAGCTTCCACTGACGATCGACAGGCGCATAGAGTAGCTCGAAATGCACCTGTATTGGCACCGACGGAAAGAACCCCGCCATATGCAACTTGCCGTCTGGCTCGATCTGCGGAAGCACGGTTAGTTGCGGCTCGATAACCGCAAGGCCACTCAGGTCGTATCCCTGTTTTCTTTGCGAGGCAAAGATCTCTGCAAGTTGCGCGGAATTATTGGCCTGAAAGCCTGGCGAGCCTAGTTCCCGCAGAACGGTGTAGTTGCCAGTCTTGTTCGCCTGGTCGAGGGCAAGAAGCGTGTTTCGCACAAGGATAAGAACGCCATTTCGATCGATATCTGCCGGACGCGGTGCTCTTGAAACATCTTCCTTTGGGGATTTCTTGATTTCGGCGCGAACGGGGCTTCCAAGGCAGGCCTCTATGCAAAGGACTGCCAGCGCCGCGAGGATAAATTTGAACGGCAAATGCATCGTTTGGGATCTCGGCTCGCGTGAACCGAACGGCTGTAGCGCTCGGACGATCACCACGTGAATGTCAACCCCGCGGTCCCACCGAAGGTACCTTCGCTCGTCCCTACGCCGACGCCGCCATGGATCAGCAGATTCTCTGTAATCCGCGCGTAAGCGCTGCCAGCGAAAGCGTTCTCGCCTTCGAACGTGCCCCAATTGATGGACACCGCAAAGTTCTTGTCATTCGGAAGGGTTCCCCCACCCATCGCCAGCGCCATCGCCGTGCCCTCGTAGGCCTTGTCGATGCGTCCATTCATCGGCGACATGCTGGATTCGAGGCTGCTGACGCGATTGTCCAGGGAATCGATGGCGTTTGTATTTGCGGTTACACGCGTATCGAGGCCGGCGATCTCAGTCGTATGGAGGTTGAGAACGTTGGTATTGTTCGTGATGCGCGTCTCGTGATCGGCAAGTTCGTTCGTGTTCTGGGCGACATTCTGATTGGTGGCGTACAGCTGGGAGCCGTTGATCGCATCCGTCGAGGTCGCCGAAATCGTGCCGGGCGCGACGTTGACGATCTTTCGCTCGGCGGCCGGCGCCCCGACGGAGACGACATTGGCGATACCGCCATCCGACGAACCAGCTCCGAGCGCCACCGAATTCTGCCCTGATGACACTGAGCCGGTCCCCAGGGCAAGACTATTGGGGCCCTGAGCACTGCTGTTAAATCCAATCGCTGTTGCCTGATTGCCAGAGGACGAACTTCTATTACCAACCGCAGTGCTATTGCCACCACTTGCACTGCTGTCACCTCCGAGCGCGACTGCGCCGCCAGCACTGGCAACGCTTCTAACGCCAGCAGCCAAGGTATCAACACTGGTGCCTTGACTGCCGACCCCAATGGCAGTCGCACCGGCACCCGTCGTCAGGCTTCGAACACCAACGGCCGTGCTGTCCACACTCTGCGCATTGCTGTCGACCCCCAGGGCAGTCGCGCCAGCGCCGGCAGCTCTGCTATTTTCCCCGATGGCTGAGCTGTTGAATCCGGAGGCGTTGCTGCCCAAACCAACCGCGACCGCGCCCCTGTCTGTCGCCTGAGAATTTTGCCCAACTGCCACCGATGATGCACCGGAAGCATTCGTCGTTGTACCGAGGGCAGTGGCGGCTCCGCCTGTCGCGCTGCTTCCCGCACCGAAAGCGGAGTTTGCTCCCGCGGCGCCCACCGCTGTCGCATTGGTTCCGCAGGCGACGTCATTGGCACCACCGGCAGTCGCCCCGTCTCCCGAGCTTGCAGTGTTCGCGCAGACGAACTGGGCCCGAGCAGGAGCGGGCGAGAATGTTGTTATGGTAGCAGATAGGAGAACACACACGGCAGGAAGCGATACAGAGACTGCAGCATGAGGTGTTCGCATCAAGACCTCCCTTCGGTCGCCAACCGAGTTGGACGATTGCATCGGCATTGTCTTGCCGGCCTATTGGCCGCGTGTAATCAAGCAGTCTGGTGGGTCAGAACCGCAAATCGTCGGCCGCCCATGAACCTCGCCTTTACCCAGCGAGCGGGAGTATGCCATTTGGCACAATCCCTGGAAAGTAAACAAAAATAAGTAAATGCAACACGATCACTGTTTCGGCTGCCGTCCAACAATGCTTACAGCTGCCGACTTTGGAATAACCGCCGAAATTTTGGAAAGTGCCATGGTTCGGACAAACAAAAAGCGGCGCCGGAATCCGTAACAGGTTGCTCACCGCAATCCAGAAGTGAGCAGTTTGCAGGGGGAAATCCAAGTCCTTCCGGCAGCTGTATTATGGCGCGCTATCGGATGAGTGATGCAACCGCCAGGAGGCCGGCAGGCGCCGCGCGCCTCCTGCAGGGCCTTTCCCGGCATCGCCGGGCTCACCCGGCGATGTCCATTTTTTGGATGACAGGCGCGTGCTTCTCTGCGAGAAGAAGGCAATGAGAGACAGGGGCGCCCCTCGAAAGATGGGCTGAGAAGGACCCTTTGAACCTGAACCGGATAATGCCGGCGGAGGGAGTCGCTCGGGACGTTTCGCCTGCTGCGTCAGTCCCCGCGCCTTTCTCCCCGATCGAAAGGCGCACCATGCAAGATCAAACCTTACCGGGAAAGCTGCTGAGCGAGTTGCGCGCGCAACCGCCGCTCGTGCACTGCATCACCAACTTCGTTGCCATGAACATCGCAGCCAATGTGCTTCTGGCCGCTGGCGCGTCTCCCGCCATGGTGCATGCCGAAGAAGAGGCTGGCGAGTTTGCGGCGATCGCAGGCGCACTGACAATCAACATCGGCACACTGTCGTCATCCTGGTTGCGCGGCATGGAGGCGGCAGCCCTCGCCGCCGGCCAGTCCGGCAAGCCATGGGTTCTCGATCCGGTCGCCCACTATGCTACCTTATTCCGCCGGGCGGCCGTTGATCGGCTCCTGGAACTCGGTCCGACGGTCATTCGCGGCAACGCCTCCGAGATCATCGCCCTTGCCGGTGGCGAAAGTCGGGGCCAGGGGGTGGACAGTCGTGACGGGGTCGAACAGGCCGAGGAATCCGCCCGGCTGCTTGCAAGGACACACGGTGCAACGGTCGCGGTAACCGGCGTCGTCGATTTCGTCACCGACGGTGAACGAGCTGCCTGGATTGAAGGCGGGTCGGCCTTGATGCCTAAGGTGACCGCGCTCGGTTGCGCACTGACCTGCCTCGTCGGAGCATTCACGGCGATCCGGCCTGCCGCGCCGTTCGAGGCAACGGTTGCCGCGCTTACGACCTTTGCTGTTGCCGGCGAGATGGCAGCCAGCAGGGCGGACGGCCCCGGTTCGTTTTCTCCGGCGTTTCTCGATGCGCTTGCAGCGCTTGACGCCCCGCTCCTCGATCGCCATGCGAGGGTGCGTTCCGCATGAGGACCATCGACCTTTCACTTTATCTCGTCCTCGATCCCGGTCTCTGTGCCGGCTTCGGCATGGTGGAGACCGCGCGGGCGGCTGTTGCTGGCGGAGCGAGCGTTGTCCAGCTGCGCGACAAGCATGCCGATACACCCCTGATGATCGAAACAGGTCGGGCACTCAAGGCGGCTTTGTCTGGCACGAGTGCCTTGCTCATCGTCAACGATGACGTCGAGGCTGCTGTCGCAATTGGTGCTGACGGTCTGCACATCGGGCAAGAGGACATGGATGCGCCAACTGCCCGCGCGCGGATTGGAGACGATATGATCCTTGGCCTCTCCGTTGAGACCGAGGCACTGGCCGCGGGGATCGATCCGGCAATCGTCGACTACGCGGGTATCGGCCCGGTCTTTGCGACATCAACGAAGGCGGATCACAAGGAGCCGATCGGTTTCGCTGGCCTTGCTCGCCTCGTGCGCATCTGCCCCGTTCCCGCAGTAGCAATCGGCGGGCTGAAGGCTGCTCATGTCGGGGATGTCTTTGCTGCTGGGGCTGACGGTCTTGCCGTCGTCTCTGCGATCTGCGGCACGCGTGACCCTGAGGCGGCGGCTCGCGAGGTCGCGGAAAACATCAGAAAGCTTCACCGATGATCCGAAACGTTCTCTCCATTGCCGGATCCGATCCTTCCGGCGGCGCCGGAATCCAGGCGGACCTGAAGGCCTTCTCCGCCCGCGGTGTCTACGGCATGGCGGCGCTGACCGCGCTGACGGCGCAAAACACACAGGGCGTTTGCGGGGTCCATCTGGTTCCGGCTGCCTTCGTCGCCGACCAGATCAAGGCAGTGTTTGCCGATGTCCGCGTTGATGCAATCAAGATCGGCATGATTGCCAATGCCGAAATCGCCGACGCTGTCGCCGATGCGATCGAACCCCACAAGGCCATTCCGATCGTTCTTGATCCTGTCATGGTCGCCAAGGGCGGAGCTAGCCTCCTCGATCTGTCTGCGATCGAAGTCCTCACCCGGCGGCTGCTACCGCTCGCGACGCTGCTTACTCCCAATCTTCCGGAAGCGGCAGCACTCCTGCATGGACCTTCGGCCGATACCCGCGCGGACATGGCTGAGCAGGCGCAAAGGTTGCGTGCTCTTGGCCCGGAGGCAGTGCTGGTCAAGGGCGGTCATCTGCCAAGCCAGGAAAGCCCTGATGTCCTGGCGACAGCCGCAGGGCTGAGCTGGTTCGAGGGGCTCCGGATACCGACGGCGAACACGCATGGCACCGGCTGTACGCTGTCGAGCGCGCTTGCCGCCGAGCTCGCGAAGGGGGCGACGCTGCCCGAGGCAGTGGCGGATGCGAAAAGCTACCTCGCCCATGCCGTCGCGCAGGCGGATACGCTGACTGTCGGTTCCGGGCACGGGCCGGTTCAGCATTTTCATGAGCTTTGGAAGTTGAGAGAAGGACATTCGAGATGACATTGGCAATCAGCGAACAGACCGTCATCATCACCGGGGCTGGGCGTGGCCTGGGCGCCGCCATCGCTGCTGCCTTTGCCCGCCAAGGCGCGAAGGTCGCAATCAACTACCGCAACAGCCGCATCGAGGCCGAGGCGCTTGCCGCGTCGTTGGGTGATCGTGCCCGAGCCTTCCAGGCGGATGTCCGCGACAGCGAGGCCGTCAGGCGCATGGTGGTCGAGGTCAAGGATACACTCGGTGCGCCGACGACAGTCGTGCACAACGCCTTGACCGACTTCAGCTTCAACGGAGACGCTCGATCGAAGCTCGACCAAATGACCTGGGGTGAAATGACATCACAGCTCGATACGGCCGTGAAGGGGGCTTTGAACCTGATCCAGGCTGCCCGCCCGGACATGGCCACTGCCGGTTTTGGGCGGATCATCACGATCGGCACCAATCTCTTTCAGAACCCGGTGGTGCCTTACCATGACTACACGGCTGCCAAGGGTGCGCTTCTGTCCTTGACCCGCACGGCGGCCGCAGAGCTAGGCCCATCAGGCATTACCGTCAACATGGTCTCGGGCGGGTTGCTGCGCGCTACCGAAGCGAGCAGCGCCACACCGGATGCGGTCTTCGATCTGATTGCGGCAAACACCCCCCTCCGGCAAGTGACGACCCCCGAGGAAATGGCTGACGCGGTCCTGTTTTTCGCAAGCCCCTGGGCACGCGCCGTTACCGGGCAGAACCTCATCGTCGATGGCGGACTCGTCTTCGGCTGAGGCGCAGCCCTCCTCAGGACTTGACCGCACCCGCGGTCAAGCCGGCGATGATGTGCTTCTGCGCCAGGAAGAAGACGATGATGGTTGGCATGATTGTCAGCGTGATGAAAGCGAGCACCAGCTGCCAGGCAGTGCCGAACTCGCCGCGATAAACCATGATGCCGAGCGGCCAGGGATACATCGTTTCCGAATTCAGCATGATCAGCGGCAGGATGTAGCTGTTCCAGCTGCCGACAAAGGAGATGATGCTGACCGTTGCAATGATCGGCCGCGAGAGCGGCAGCGAGATGTGCCAGAAAAACCGGATGTAGCCACAGCCGTCGACGATGGCAGCCTGGAACAATTCTTCCGGAAGGTTGCGAAAATAGTTCCTGAACAAGAGAATGCTCATGCCGAGGCCAAAGGCGACCTGCGGCAGGACAACACCCCAGTAGGAATTCAACAGGCCCAGGTCCCGGATCCGGATGAACAAGGGAAGGATGGCGGTCGCGGCCGGAAACATCAGGCCGATCAGGAAGTAGTTGAGCAGGAAGCCGGCGCCGAAGAACTTTACATGCGCGAAGGTGAAGGCAGCCATGGCGGAAACCGAAACCGTCAGGCAGACAGTCAAGGTGGCGATGATCAGCGAATTCATCATCTGTCGCCAGTAGCGGTCTCCGAAGAGAATGTCGGTATAGTTCTCCGGATGCCATGCGGCAGGCAGCCCGAAGGGGTTGGTTCTGAGGTCGCCGAGGTCCTTGAAGCCGCCAAGTGCCGTCGTCATCAGGGGAACCAGCACGATCGCCGCGATGAGCGTCAGCGAGACATAGAGATAGATCTTCGTGCCGGTCGCGGTCCGGGCAGATGAGGCCATGTCAGTCATTGCGCATGAATATCCGTTTGTAGCCGAAGGCCAGCGTCACGCAGATGACGAAAAGGACGACGCCGACGGCGCTGCCGAGGCCGACCTGCATGCGCGTGACGCCGAAGTTGAACAGGAAGGTGACCATGGTCTGCGTCGCGTTGAACGGCCCGCCACCGGTCAGCGGCATGATGAGGTCGAAGAGCTGCAGCGAGCCGACGACGGCGAAGAAGATGGACAGGCGGACCGTCGAACCAAGAAGCGGCAGCGTGATGTAGCGGAACCGCTGCCAGCCGCTGGCGCCATCGATTTCGGCAGCCTCCAGCACGCTCTTGTCGAGCGACTGCAGCCCGGCGATGAACAGCATCATGTGAAAGCCGAAATACTTCCAGACGACGACGGCCAGCACCGCATAGATTGCCAGGTCCTTGTCTGCCAGAACATAGGGCGTCTCGACGCCAATGAGGTGGGCAGCCGAGGCAAACAAGCCATAGTCGCCGTCATAGACGAAGCGCCAGATGAGGCCTGCCGCCACCTCGGCGAGGACATAGGGCAGAAAGAAGATCAAGCGGAAGAGGACCACACCGGCGATCCGGTGCGCCAGCATCATCGCCAGCCAGATCGCCAGCGGAATCTGAACCAGAATGGAAACAACGATGATCAGGGCATTGTTTTTCAATGCTGTTATGAAGGCGCTGTTCTTGAACAGGACCTCGAAATTCCGCATGCCGACAAACTGTGTCGGCAGACCGTAGCCATCCCACTTGTAGAGACTGTACCAGGCCGCCTCGCCCATCGGCAGGATGACGAAGATCGTGAACAGCAGCAGTGCTGGCGGCAGAAACAGAACCAGTACAGGCAGGCGCCGCGCCAGGCTGGGATCCTTGCTGCGCGCCGACGATCTTAAAGTCGGGCGCGGACGGATGACGCTCGTCGCGCTGATGGTGGTCATTAAAGCCGATCCTCCTCATTCAGATTGAGGGCGGCGCGGATGCTTCTCCGCGCCGCGATAGTCTTGATCAGAGCTGATCCTGCTCGAAGGCTTCCTGGATCTGCTGTGCTCCATCGGCAGGGCTCATCTGCCCGGAGACTATGGCAACGGAGACATCGTTGACGACACGGCCGACCGACGGGCCGAGATCCTGATCGAAGAAGTTCTGATGCCAGGTCGAGTGCGCCAACTGTTCGGCAGACTGATGCAACAGCGGATTGGTCACACCGTCCTCGGCACCAACGGCGACCGGGATGAGCATGCCGGCCTTGGCCATCTCGCGCTCGTTTTCGGCGTTCGTCAGATAGGCGAGGAAGTCGAGCGTTTCAGGCGGCGCCTTCTTCGTCACGGCCCAGCCGTTCAATCCACCAAGCGTGTCGGTGACGGCGCCTGCGCCGCCCGTCACGGCCGGAAACGCAAAGCGGCCGATATTGTCCGGATCGAGCCCCTTGCCGTCACCGGCATTCGTGCGCTGGTTGGCCGCGGTGTTTTCAAACGCCAGGATCATTGCTGCCTTGCCATCGCCGAAGACGCCGAGCGTCTGCGGCCAGGTGGCGCCGAGATAGCCCGGCTGGAACGGCTCCAGTTTGCCGAGTTCGGCAAGCTGCTCTCCGGCCTTGATGATCGCCGGATCGTTGAAACCTTCCCCTTCACCGGTCTTGGCCGCGTCGAAGACCGTCTGGCCACCGTTGCGCATCACCAGATAGCTCCAGTAGAAATGGAGAGGCCATTTCTCGCCACCGCCGCCGGCTATCGGGACGATGCCGGCATCCTTGATCTTCTTCACGGCATTGAGGTAGTCATCCCAGGACTTGATGCTGGCGGCATCGACACCGGCCTTGGCGAAAAGGGCCTTGTTGTAGAAGAAGGAAACGGTGCCCATCTTGAAAGGCACGGCGCCGATCTTGCCGTCGTAGGACAGGCCCTTGATCGCGGCCGGGTTGTAGCTCTTCACCCAGGCGCCGTCCTTTGCGTTCATCGCCGCCGTCAGGTCCATGAGCGTCCCGGTCGCCAGCTGCTGCTTCAGCACGCCGCCGCCCCAGCTGTAGAAGAAATCCGGCGCATCGCTCGACTGCAAGAGGGTCGGAAGCTTGGCCTTGAAAGCCTCGTTTTCCAGGAACTGCATTTCGATTTTCACGCCGGGATGTTCGGCCTGGTATTTGTCTGCGATCTTGCGCCAGATCGCGACATAGTTCGGATCGAGCTCAAGGTGCAGCCACTTGACGGTGGTGTCTGCCGCGGCACTTCCCGCAGCAATCAGGAGCGCCAGTCCCGTGGCCGCCGAGCGGGCGATGAAACGGCTGCGAAGCAAGGCTTTCGCCTTCATTTGGTCAAACATGATTTTCTCCTCCAGCAAGGGCAAAAATCGTCCTCTTCAATTTTTCCCTTATGCGGATTAAATCATCGGGAGGTTTTGGCGAATGTCAACTCCCCTCGTTGAAATCGGGTAGATTTGCCTTGACAGAAGGGGCTGCTGGCGCGCTATTTAATTCGCATACCGTTGAAAATATGAGCGCCGCACGCCGCGCTAACATTGAAGAGCCTGACCGACCTGATGAAGACCGCAGATCCCGAATTGATGCGCGCGATCAATCGCTTGAACGTGCTGGACACGATCCGGCGTCACGGGCCCATATCGCGTGTGGAGATCAGCGAACGCACGCAGTTGTCGACCACGACCGTTTCGGCGATCACTGCTTCCTTGCTCGACGACGGGCTGATCCTGCCGCGCCACGAGGGCGATATTCGCAACGAGGCGGCACGCGGAAGACCGCGCGTCATGCTGGAGCTCAATCCCGATGCAGCGCGCGTCGTCGGGGCGAAGATCGCGGCCAACCGCCTGGTGTTCGTGGTGACCGATTTCCGTGGCGACGTGCTGTCGAAAATCACCCTGCCGATCCGCATCGACCGCCAGCCGATCGGCGTGATCGCAGACCTCGTCGAAGACGGGGTGCGTCGCTGCGTCGTCGATGCCGGCCTTTCGCTCGAGGATGTCGACAGCGTCTGCCTTGGCCTTCCCGGCGTGATCGAGCACCGAACCGGCCATATCCGCAGCAGCCCGATCTTTCGCGACACGAATGTCGATTTCGCAAGCGAGATGACGACCAGGCTCGATACCCCGACCATCGTTGAAAGCGATGCGCATGCGATCACGCTTGCCCATCACTGGTTCGGCAAGGCCCGTGACCTGGAAGACATGGTATTGATTTCGCTCGAGCAGACACTCGGTCTCGGCGTGCTTCATGACAATCAGCTGTTTCGTGGTGCTGGCGGCCTCAGCCACAATCTCGGCGACCTGGTGCTTGGCATGGGGCCCAACGGGGTCGTGCGGCTGTCGAGCCAGGCTGGCGAAACCGAAATCCTCGGCGAGCAGCCGGCCAGTGGCCGCTTTGCCGAGGCCATCAAGCTTGGACGCGGCATGACGCATGCCCAGGCGCTCATCAAGGCCGAGGACAGTACGTTGATTGGTGCTGCCATCCGGGCCGGGGAAGCCGTTGGCGTTGCGATCGCCAACATCGTCACCTTGTTTGCGCCGCCCCGCGTCATCCTCGTCGGTTCCAGCCTTGCGCTTGGTGAGCCATTTCTCGACAGCCTGCGCAACGCCTATGCGCTCGCCGTTCCGCCATCGCTGAAGGGCGTTGCCGAACTCGTCTTCGACGATTCGACGGACGACTTCTGGGCGCAAGGAGCTGCTGCGGTGGCCCTTTACGAACTCTACGAGTCGCCCTGGAACACCACTGGTCCAGCGCTCTGAGCAGCAAAATCACGACATCCAACGGGAGGAAATCATGGAACGAGTCGGTATCGGCATCATCGGGTGCGGCAATATCTCCGGCGCCTATCTGAAAGCGATGGCATCCTTCCCCATCCTTGAGGTTCGCGGCGTGGCCGATCTCAACCACGCATTGGCAGAAGCCAAGGCCAGCGAATTCAACGTGCCGGCAAAGAGGATTGATGAGCTTCTTGCCGATCCGAAAGTGGAAATCATCGTCAATCTGACGGTCCCGAAGGCTCACGTTGCCGTCGGCCTGCAGGCGCTTGCGGCCGGCAAGCATGCCTATTCGGAAAAGCCGCTGGGCATCAATTTCGCGGAGGGCAAGAAGCTCGCCGAAGCCGCCAAGGCCGGGGGATTGCGTATCGGTGCGGCTCCCGACACATTTCTCGGCGGCGGGCATCAGACGGCGCGTGCCCTCATCGATCAGGGTGTCATCGGCCAGCCGGTCGGCGGCACAGCAACTTTCATGTGCCCCGGCCACGAGCGGTGGCATCCAAATCCGGCCTTCTACTACGAGGTCGGCGGCGGACCGATGCTCGATATGGGCCCTTACTACATCACCGATCTCGTCAACCTTTTCGGACCGGTCGCGCAGGTGGCGGGCTTCGCCATCACGCCGCGAAAGGAGCGCGTGATCACAAGCGAACCGAGAAACGGCGAGCACATTCCGGTACACGTGCCCACCCATGTCGCTGGTCTCATGGCGTTCGCCAATGGTGCGGTCGTACAGATCGGAATGAGCTTCGACGTTGCCGGACACAAGCATGTGCCACTGGAGATCTACGGCACCGAGGGCACACTGATCGTTCCCGATCCCAATCACTTCGGAGGCGATGTTGAAGTCTTGAAGAAAGGTGGCGCCTTCGAACAGCAGCCGCTGACGGCGCCCTATGGCGATGGCAATTATCGCTCGATCGGCGTTGCGGATCTCGCCCATGCCATCCGCTCGAACCGGCCGCATCGTGCCAACGGCGACCTGGCTCTGCATGTCCTCGAGGTCATGGAGGCCTTCCACGCTGCCTCCGAGAGCGGGCGCACGGTTGCCATCACCACTCAAACAGAGCGGCCAATGCCGCTGTCACAGTCGCTCGTCGACGGGCGACTGGCCAAGTAATCATCAGGAGGAAGACTATGCGTGAAGCACTGATCGTATGGGGCGGATGGAGTGGCCACGAGCCGCAGGAATGCGCCGCAATCATCAAGGACATGCTGGAGGAAGACGGGTTCAAGGTCTACGTCGAGCACACGACCGAGGCTTTTGCGGATCCGTCCGTCCATGATCTCAGCCTCGTCGTGCCGATCGTGACGATGTCGAAGATCGAAAAGGAAGAGATCAAGAACCTCGCAGCCGCGATCGAGGGTGGCGTCGGCATTGCCGGCTACCACGGCGGCGCCGGTGACAGCTTCCGCGAATGCGTCGAATACCAGTTCATCATCGGCGGCCAGTGGGTCGCACACCCCGGCAACATCATCGACTACACCGTCAATGTCACTCGCCCGGACGACCCGATCATGGAAGGCATTGCCGACTTCCCCTATACGTCCGAGCAATACTATATGCACGTCGACCCCTCGAATGAGGTGCTGGCCACGACGAGGTTCACCGGTGATCACGCCTACTGGATCGATGGTGTCGTCATGCCCGTCGCCTGGAAACGCAAATACGGCAAGGGCCGCGTTTTCTATTCCTCGCTTGGCCACCAGGCCAAGGAATTCTCGGTGCCTCAGATGAAGACCATCTTCAGGCGTGGTGCCAACTGGGCGGCACGCTGACCACCCGATCGTGAAACCCCGGCGCTGCCATCGCGGCGCCGGTATTTTATCAGGATAGCGTACGAATTCTGCCTTTCGTCTCCTCAGCCGTAGCGGCCGAGATCGAGACCCTCAATCGATATCTGCGGTCTTGCCCTGTTGATGATATCTGTCAGCACGCGGCCGGAGCCGCACGCCATCGTCCAGCCAAGCGTGCCGTGGCCAGAATTGAGGTAAAGGTTGTCGTAGACGGTCTTGCCGATGATCGGCGTGCCATCGGGCGTCATCGGGCGCAGGCCGCACCAGAACTGCGCCTGGCTCTGATCCCCTGCCCCACCAAACAGATCCTCGACGGAATGCACGAGCGTTGCCTTGCGGGACGTCGGCAAGTCCTTGTTGAAGCGCGAGATTTCGGCCATGCCACCAACGCGGATCCGGTCGCCAAGGCGGGTGATGGCAATCTTGAAGGTCTCGTCCATGATTGTCGAGACCGGTGCGCGGCTTTCATCGATGATCGGAACCGTGATCGAGTATCCTTTCACCGGGTAGATCGGGATCTTCAGTCCGAGCGGCTTCAGCAGGCTTGGCGTGAAGCTGCCGAATGCGGCCACGACCGCATCGCCATCGAACACGCCCCGCGATGTTTCCACCGCGCTGATCCTGTTGTTGTCGATCCGCAGCTTGTGGACATCTGTTCCGTAGACGAAATGGACGCCCAGTGCCTCGGCACGCTTGGCAAGTTCATTGGTAAACTTGAAACAGTCACCGGTCTCATCATTGGGAAGACGCAGTCCGCCGACGATCTTGTGCTTCACCGGCGAAAGCCCGGGCTCGGCGGCAACACACTGGGCCGGATCGAGCACCTCGAACGGGACGCCGTCCTTTGCAAGAACCTCGATATCCTTTGTGATCGAGTCCAGCTGCTTTTGCGTGCGAAAGAGCTGCAGGGTTCCTTGGGTTCGCTCGTCATACGGAATGCCGGTCTCAGCGCGCAGTTCAATCAGGCAGTCGCGGCTATATTCGGCAATGCGCACCATTCGGCTTTTGTTGATGGCATAGCGCGCGGAGGTGCAATTGCGCAGCATTGCCATCACCCAGGCCCAGGTGGCCGGATCGACAGTCGGGCTGATGATCAACGGCGCATGCTTCATGAAGAGCCATTTGATGGCCTTCTGAGGTATTCCGGGGGCGGCCCATGGCGACGCGTAACCCGGCGAGATCTCACCGGCATTGGCATAGCTCGTCTCCAGCGCTGGTCCGCTCTGGCGTTCCAGCACCGTTACATCGTGTCCCGATCTTGCCAGATAGTAGGCTGTGGTGACGCCGATGACGCCGGCGCCCAAAACGGTGATCTTCATTGTGCACCCCAGAAAATGAAAGACGTCAGCTCAGATGTAACGGCGTTGGCAAAAGCGCTCCAGACCGTCGGCAGTTTACGGCAGGGGCGCCAACGTCAATGGAAAGGACGCCGCATCCGTTGCAAGCGTCACGTTGAAGGTACTGCTGTCCATGATCGGTCCCGATTTACCTTGGGTGAGGATATCGTTCGTCAAACGGAAGTTTCGCTCAATCCGTTATGGAAACAAGTAATTGCGGTCGTATTTTCGCAATTTTCATCAGATCATTGAGCGTTTCGTGCGGCACCCGCTGGAAAAGGCAACTGATAAACCGCTTTGCTGCAGGAGACAGGCTCGCGCGGCTTCGTGTCAACAGGTAGAGCGAGCGGACAAGCCGAAAATCGGCGATCTCTCGAAAGACAATGTCCCGGCTTTTGAATGACCTCGATCCAGTCTCATTGGTGGCGAGATTTCGATCAGAAAATTCCGTGGTACAATTCGGGTGTTGGCGTTTTCCCTTGTGGTTACGCACACGGAGACCGTGTCTTATGAATGAAGTGGACGCGCTTTTTGCCACCCTGCGACAGGCTGCTGACCCGCAGACGGTTGACTGTATCGAGCGCGTAGTCACGCATGGGTCCGATCGCGATCTTAATCGCATCAATGTCCTCGCCTTTGCTGACAAGCATCATCTCGACGAAGAGAAGACGATCGCAGCATTTCTGCATGCAGCGCGCATTGGCGCGTTCGACATGACCTGGAATGTCCTTTGCCCAGGTTGCGGCGGCGTCCTGGACACCGGTGCAACTCTGAAAACAGTCGATCAGGAAACGTACCAGTGCGCGCTCTGCGCGGCCGGATACGAACCAACCCTCGACGAAATGGTCGAGGTGACGTTCACGGTCAGTCCAAGGGTTCGCAGGATTTCTGCCCACGAGCCCGATCGGCTTTCACCGCTTGAATACTACCGACAGATCTTCTTCAGTTCCGGAGTCGACCTGCCAGAGGACTTCGAAGCAAGGTTCGCACGCATCCAACTGGAGATGATCGAGTTGGCTCCGGGGGAGAAGGCTTTCCTCTCACTGCACCTGCCGGCGCAATTCGTGATCATCTTCGATCCGGCAACGCACGCGGCGCAGTTCATCGACGTGAAGGGGGAGCCCACCGACGAGCGGCAAAACCTGTCGATGGTCATCAGCAAGGCGCATGCGCTAAACGAAACGGTCCCGCTTCGTCCTGGCCCACTGCGGCTCATGCTTGAGAACCACACCGAACGCAGGGTGATACCGAACGTCTGTGTTGCAGGAGACGAGCTACACGACCTGCTGAGTCGCAGGCGCGCTTTTCTCACGGCGAAACGTCTCCTGTCGAACCAGAGTTTCCGGGACATCTATCGGACCGACACACTTGACGTCGACCAGCGCCTCAAGATTACCAGCCTCACCTTCCTCTTTACTGACTTGAGAGGCTCGACCGCGCTCTACGAGCGCGTCGGTGACCTTGCCGCATTCGATCTGGTACGAGCGCACTTCAGGGTCCTTCACGAGATCGTTGCCGCGGAGACCGGAGCGGTCGTCAAGACAATCGGCGACGCGGTCATGGCGACCTTCCCGAGCCCGGACCGCGCAGTGGCCGCCGCGCTCCGGATGCGCGAGGCGATGCTTCGGTTGAATGCCGAGCACGGCAGCGACGATCTTCTCCTGAAGATCGGCATCCACGAGGGACCATGTCTCGCAGTCAATCTCAACGACAGGCAGGACTACTTCGGTCAGACCGTCAATATTGCCTCCCGCGTACAGGGCCTTGCTGATCCCAATGTGATCATGACGACGGAAGCGATTGTCGGGGATACCCACGTTTCAGAAATCCTGCATGACAGCGGCATCACGTCGGTTTCCAGAATGGAGGAACTTCAGGGCATAGCGAGGGAGGTGAGAATCTTCGCGCTGTCCTGAGCCCACTGTTGTCAGGCAAGATCCCACTTGTCCTGTGAGAGGGTGCTAAGTGAGGTAGGCGATAAAGCGCTTTGCCGCGGGGGGCAAAGTCGAGCGAGTGCGGGTTAAGAGATAGAGCGAGCGCACCAAGTGTAGGTCGGCGATCTCGCGAAAGACGATCTCGTCACTTTGGATGACATCGGCAGCCTGCTGTGGCAGCAGGGCTATGCCAGCGTTGCGACTGATCAAGGTCAACTGGGCGATGGTGCTGAATGTTTGAATGCGGCCGACGGTCAGCTGTTGCGGCAGGTCAGGGCAGTCCGCGAGCATCCTCGCAATACCGGCCTGCCCGTCGAGGACTATCAGGTCATCTGGATCGATGTCGGACAGAAGGACCGAAGCTGAAGACTGGGCCAGGCGATGGGTTTTATGGCAAACGAGACCAAATTTATCTTCGCTGATCTTTTCTTCATGCAATTCGGCCGACTTGAAACCCGGCCCGGCCAATGCGAAATCAAGCGTTTCGTCCACAACCAGACTGGCCAGGCGTTCGGCAACGTCGTCGTGAACAATGACGTCGATCCCAGGATGATCCGAGCGGAATTTAATGATCGCTTCAGAAAGCGGAGCAAGGACGGCGGATGGCGCAGCGCCTATGAGCACCCGCCCCCGCTTGAGACCGCCTACTTGTCGCACATTTGCAAGCGAAAGCTCAAAACGAGCGAGAATATCGCGTGCGCCCTCCAGGAATTCCTGACCCGCTTCAGTCGCTCGTATCGGACGAGATTTCCGGTCAAAAATTGCCGTCCGGCACTCTGCTTCGAGTGTCCGAATTGTTTCGGTCAAGGCTGAGGGAACGACCCCGAGCAACAGCGCAGCTCGGGTAAAGGACCCCTCATCCATGACAGTCAGCGCTGCCCTCAGGTGGCGCAAACCGATGTTCGTGTTTTCTGGAAATATCTTCATGGAAGAAATAGCTCCAGTTCAGCGGGGGTTGGTCGAGGCGGGACGCAGGGACACCTTGATACTCGAATCATCTTTTACCCCGGCTCAGAATGATTGTTTTGCGAGTTTGAGATCATTGCTTACCGGATCGGATACCACCGTTAGCGGGGCCCAAGGATGGCGCAGGGCCAAGTTCGTATTTTCCGAAAATACCTTCATATCTTTCTAATTATACGAACATCGTCTTTGTGGTTCAATGCCCTTCCGTGATGCCCCTGGACTACAGCGATAATACACCAGAACATGAAGAAGCCCCTTTATCATCCTGCTCTTGAACGACTTCCTGCTCTTCTGAAGGAAAAGGGTTTTCGTGGCGACGTCGCAAGGGATGCTGCACTTCTCGCAGCCATGTCCACCGACAACAGCGTCTATGCGATCGCGCCGGATATCGTCGTTGCCCCACGCGATGCCGAGGACGTGCGACGGCTGATGCGTGTCCTCGATACTGATGATCTCAGCGGCGTTCCCGTCACCGCGCGCGGTGGCGGCACGGGCACCAACGGCCAGAGCCTGAATGCCGGCATCATCGTAGACTTTCAGAAGTACATGAACCGTCTACTGGCGGTGAACGTGGAAGAGCAGTGGGTAGAGGTGGAGCCCGGCATCGTTCTTGATGAACTGAATTCGCAGCTTACGTCGACCGGCCTCTTTTTTGCGCCGACGACATCAACGGCGAGCCGCTGCACCATTGGTGGCATGGTGAGCACGGATGCATCAGGCAAGGGGTCGCGGCGTTACGGCAAGACCAGCGACAATATCCTCGGAATGGAGCTCGTTCTCGACGGCGGACGGACATTGGACAGTGCCGCGCCGCCGCCCGATTGGGCTCATGCAATGCTCCTGGAGATCGAGGGGGCCTGTCAGTCGGGTCGCGAAGCACTGCTGAAAAAGGTGCCGGCGCTTTCACGGCGTTTTACGGGTTACGATCTCGAGCGGGCCAAACCGCCTGGAGGCGATCTCGAATGGTGGCGGCTACCGATCGGCGCGGAAGGCACCCTCGGTCTCGTCACGCGGGTAAGATTGCGTCTGCTGCCGAAGCCGAAATTCAAGCGACTGGTCGTCATCGGCTTCGAGACATTTGCCGCGGCACTTGATGCGGGCGGTGCCCTCCTGGCGCATGATCCGCTGGCGATCGAAGTCATGGACGAATGGGTCCAGGGCCTGGCCGAAACGGCCGGAATTCTGCAGGCGCTGCCTGCCGGGCTTCGCGCTCGCGACGGGCAGCCGATCGCCTATAATTTCGTGGAGTTCGTCGGAGACGACGAAGCCGATCTCGCACGGCAGGTTGAAGTCCTGCGCAAGAGCGCGCTGACGCTTACCGGCGCAATCGCAAGCCACGTGGCTGTTGATGATATCGAAATGGCTGCGCTCTGGCAGGTCAGGGCGGCAAGTGTCGGGTTGCTCGGCAAGGTCGGTGGCACGCGCCGGCCAATCGCTTTCGTCGAGGACTGCGTGGTGCCTGTCGAAAACCTTGCCGCCTTCGTCAGGGATTTTACGGGGCTGCTGAGCACCAACGGCTTGAACTTTGGCATGTATGGGCATGTCGACGTTGGCTGCCTGCACATCCGCCCTGCCCTCAATATCGATCGCGACGAAGACAGGGCAATCATGAAGGCGATCTCGGACGGCGTGTTCGAATTGACGCGCCGGCATGGCGGCATCTTCTGGGGGGAGCACGGCAAGGGCGTGCGCGGCGCCTATCTGGCGGAGTTCGTTGGTGCCACGGCCTACGACGCGTTTAACCGCATCAAGCGGGCATTCGATCCAGGGCAGCGCTTCAACCCGGGAAAGCTCGTCGCGGACCCCGAGGCCCTGATGGGTATCGAGACGACCCCGTTCCGCAGCGTCAACACCGAAGACGGCGATCCTCTCAGCCTGGCGTTCAAGTGCAACGGCAATGCACAGTGTCTGAGCTATCAGCGCAGCACCGTCATGTGCCCCTCGTTCAAGGCGACCCGTGACCTTCGCCATTCCCCGAAAGGCCGCGCCGACGCGCTGAGACATTGGCACCAGATGCATCAGAGCGGCCATGCGACCGAGGAACTGGAGGATGATGTCCTGGCCGCGCTCGACGGATGCCTTGGCTGCAAGGCCTGTGCGACGAGTTGCCCGGTTCAGGTCGACATACCCGAGATGAAATCGCATTTCCTCGACCGGCTCTATCGGAAGCGTCGGCGATCACTGGCGGACAAGGCAGCGTTGTTGCTGGAGGAATATTCGCCGGTTCTGGTTCGTCACAGAAGATTCGCGGCGATTTTTACAAGACTGTTCAACCCGCTGATGGAGACACTGTCCGGTCTGCGCGACCTTCCTTCACTGGCATTTCACGATGTGGGCAGAGGCGGCTATCAGACCTTTCCCGCCGAAGAGATCGCAAAACGGCAATGGCACGAGGAAACGGTCTTCATCTGGCAGGATCCGTTCACGGCGCTTTTCGACACACAGGCAGCCCTGGCGCTCGCAGATGGTCTTAGCCGGTTTGGCTACCGGCCTGTTTTTGTTGCGATGTCCCCGGGGGGAAAGGCGGCCCATGTGCTCGGCGACAGAACCCGGTTCATCAGGCAGGCCAGGAAGCTGAGGTCGGCGATCGACGAAGTTGCCGGATCCGGCAGGGCGATGGTGGGGGTCGATCCGGCGTTCGTCATGATGATCCGCCAGGAATACAAAAAGGCCGGCCTGGCGGGGGAACCTATTCTTCTTGTCCAGGAATTCCTGAGCGAGGAAATCGCCCAGGGACGCGCCCTGCCGAAGCTGACCGCGGCGCGATTGCCCCGCAAGCTGTTCGTCCATTGCAGCGAAAGCGCTGGCGGCAGCCTGATGGACTGGAAGAGGGTTCTTGTTGCTCTTGGCGCGCCGGTCGAAATTGCGGCAACCGGATGTTGCGGCATGGCCGGAATGTTTGGCCATCAGGAGCGGCACCAAGCCCTCAGCAGGCAGACTTTTGATCTTTCGTGGGCGGGCCAGCTGCAGGGCGAAGACGAGGCGATGGTCTCCGGCTTTTCATGCCGTTGCCAAACGACGCGATTCTCTTCTATTCGGGGTGAACATCCCATGCGATGGATTGCCGACGCAATCGATGCTGGATGAAGGCGGTACATCCGCGGCGCGAATAGATGAGGCGACAATGTATGAGATTGATGCTCTCGACAGGAAAATCATTCGGCAATTGCGCCTGAACTCCCGGATGTCCAATGTCGACCTCGGCAAGGAAGTCGGCCTGTCCGCCTCTGCCTGCCTGCGTCGTATAGGCCTGATGGAAAAGGCAGGTATCATCAGAGGTTATACAGCCATAGTTGATGTGGTGGGTGAGGAAGCAATTGCGGTCATCATCCAGATCACACTGGAGCGTCAGACGGAGGAATACCTCAATCGCTTCGAAGCCGCCGTGCGCAAGTATCCGGAGATCCGCGAGTGCTTCCTGATGACGGGCGGGTCCGACTATCTGCTTCGCGTTGACGTCGAGAGTGCCGGCGCTTTCGAACGAATCCACAAGGAAATCCTTTCTGCCCTGCCTGGGGTGCTGCGGATCAATTCCAGCTTTTCCATCCGCAACGTCCTGTCGACACGCGAGAAATAGACTTCTGGCAGGGGGCGCCGCGCCGACGAAGCGTTCAACGAGCTGGAACGGCGCGGGCTTGGCCCCTTTGTCCCTATGCTGCGCGGGTTGGATTTGTGCGGCGACCACTGGCCGTTCTCGTCGGCCGACGGTGCCGATGTAGCCCGTAACGTCAAACGAAACCTGATTTGCCCCGAACGCATGGCGAGGCGGAGATGCCATTCATCTATTTCGACCTCAAGAGATTCAATCGGAATACTGAGTGCGCGCTCCTTGACAAACAAGAGGTCGCAACATGGGGGAGAGGGTTCGTTTTCGTCCAGGTCTGCCGAGAAATTATATTAGCAGGACTGTAAATAAAGTTTAGTGTGGGGCGCTTTCGGGACCGGCGTCCCGAAGGTGCGCCGTAACAGGAGGCCCCCCTTGCGCCAACCCCCGCCGGGGAGGCCTCCTGTCATAAGCCCGCCTCGGGTGAGGTTCTAAAAGAGATGGGAACCAACGGGCGCGCCCTATCCGTTTGGGGTTGGGCTTTGCGTATCTTCTTCCCCGCGAGGCCTCAACGCTCTATTGCCCCTGAAACCGCGACTTCCGGGGTTCAAACTCCAACCCCGCTTTCTTCAGCGGGTTCTTTTCGTTCTGACGGTGAGAACCCGGCCGCCCTTTGCCAATTTCCCGCGACGATGGCGTCGACATGCGCCCCCCAGCAACAAGAACCGCGCGCTCTATGCCCGCGCCTGACGAGCAAGTTACGTCATAAGAACTTCAAGACGGCGTGGCGAGCGAGTGCTAGCCTTGCGACAGGCAACAGTCGGAGTCGGGCGGCAAGATGTATGATTATTGTATTATTGGCGGCGGCATCGTCGGTTTGGCGGTCGCCATGGCGTTGCAGGAAAAAATGCCAGGCACCAGCATCGTAATCCTGGAAAAAGAGCCGGAGCTTGCAAGACACCAGACAGGCCACAACAGTGGCGTCATCCATGCCGGAATTTACTATGCTCCCGGTTCGCTGAAGGCAAAGCTTTGCCGCGAGGGCGCCGAGGCGACGAAGCGCTTCTGCACGGAAAATCGCATCCCCTTCGAAACCTGCGGAAAGCTCTTGGTCGCGACGGATCATGCGGAGATGCAACGCATGGAGGCGCTTGAGGACAGGGCGCGGCAAAACGGCATCGACTATGCGCGGCTGTCGACGGCGCAACTGAGAACCGATGAGCCCAATATCGCGGGTCTCGGTGCCCTTCTCGTCCACTCCACGGGGATCGTCGACTATGCGGTTGTCTGCCGTGCCATGGCACGGGCGATCGAGACCGGAGGCGGTGAAATCAGGCGCGGAACGGAAGTCATAGCCATTCACGAACACGAGAAGGGCGTGCGCATCGAAAGCGCGTCCGGTCCTGTCGAAGCGAGGAGACTGATAGCCTGCGCCGGTCTCCAATCGGACCGCATCGCATTGATGGCCGGCGTGAAGATCAGCCACCGGATCGTGCCTTTCCGGGGGGAATACTACGCACTGCCGGCATCGAAGGCGAAGGTCACACAGCGCCTGATCTATCCAATCCCCGATCCGGATCTGCCGTTCCTCGGAATTCACCTGACGCGAACGATCGACGGTGGCATGACCGTCGGCCCGAACGCAGTGCTTGGCTTTTCGCGCGAGGGCTACCCCAAGGGCAGCTTTGCGATCGCTGATGTCGCCAGTATGACGACATTTCCCGGCTTCTGGAAAATGGCCCGGAGGAACTGGCGCTCGGCAATGTCAGAATTCGCCAATTCCGCATCGCGCGCCCGCTATCTTGCCGAATGCCGGAAATATTGCCCGTCCCTGACATTTGATGACCTGCAGAGCCCACAGGCTGGCATTCGCGCCCAGGCGGTCATGGACGACGGAAGCCTGGTCCATGATTTTCTCTTCAAGCAGACCGAACGAATGCTGCATGTCTGCAATGCCCCCTCACCCGCGGCAACCTCGTCCATCCCGATCGGCCGGATGATCGTGGACCGGTTGCTTGAGGGCGAGGCAACCAAGGCGCCCGCCGTCCCGGAGCACGCTCGAGCCTGACATTCAGATTGAGCCGGTCTGACGTTCGTGAGCGTCAAGGGATCGCAAGCCCCGATTCAACGGCGAGCAATATGCCGGTGACCATGTGGTCCTCTTCGCCCGAGGGAAAGGGTGACGAGAACGTGTCTCCCCTGCCAGAGCATTCTCTCCCACCACAGCGGCCGCGGTCGCCGGCCGCAAAAGCAGATTCAGCTGGAAATATGTCAGGGGGCATCTAGGTAACGCTAAATCGGATGACAAAAAAGTATCGGCCGGCGAGGTCAAATGTGGTGGAGCCCCCTGTCGCATCCGGCTAAACTTCTTCCATGGTCGCGGGATGGAGCCGGGAGAGCTCCTCCGTTCAAGGCCTGGCAGCTAAGTGTATCCCAGGGAGGGGTTGTCGTATGCGGGATGTATCAGAGCCCGATCTGGAAGTCGTCCAGATACGATCCGGCGAGTCCTTCAAGATGTGGTCGCACGGATATCCCTATCATACGGTGCGGTGGCACTTTCATCCCGAATACGAGATCCACCTCATCACCGAGACGTCCGGCTGCTATTTTGTCGGCGACTTCATCGGTGACTTCCAGCCGGGAAATTTTGTCATGACTGGCCCAAACCTGCCCCACAACTGGGTGAGCGACGTTGTCGACGACCGGCGCATCGACCAGCGATGCCTGGTTCTGCAATTCTCCGAGGCCTTCATCGATGGCCTGCTTTCCATTCTTCCGGAGCTGAAGGGATTCCGCTCGGTGCTTGCCGATAGCCGTCGGGGCGTGCTCTTCCCGCTCGAGACGGCTCAACTTGCAAAGCCGATCATGCAGGAAATGCTGGAGGCCGTGGGTGCCCGTCGCATCGCGCTCTTCATGCAACTCGTCGAACTCCTGACCGGCGCCAGCAATCACGTCGCGCTCACGACATCCGACTACCAGCCCGATCCCTCCGGTTACATGTCGATCGGCACCAACAAGGCGCTGGCATATATCCGCGAGCGCCTGACCGAACCGTTTTCCGAGACCGATCTGGCGGCGATTGCCGGTCAGACGCCGAGCGCATTTTCCAGGTCGTTTCGCAAGCACACCGGCTTCTCGGTGGTTCAGTATGTCAACCGCCTGCGCATCAACCTCGCCTGTCAACTGCTGATGAGCAGCCAGGAGTTGGCGGTGATCGATATCTGCTACGCATCGGGTTTCAACAACCTTTCGAATTTCAACAGGCACTTTCTCGCGCAGAAAGGGATGCCGCCCTCAAGGTTCCGAGCCCTGAGGGCACAAAACGAAAAAGCGGTGGAGGCCGCCTAACTCAAGGAGGACGGGAGGAGACAGGACACATTGAGGGCAAGTGCGAACGGAGACCGTGGCGGCCTCCGCAAGGGATCGCTTGTCTTCAAATTTGGAAACAGGTGCAGCTCAGAAGTGCGGCCGGCTGCCGTCTTTGACCGTCAGCTTCGGACCGGGGCTCTGTACGCTTTCGAACTCGGGCCAGCCACGGGTCTGAGTCAGTAACCGCAACAATCGATCTCTTCAATGGAGAAACCGAAAATGACTGAACTTTCGACGAAACTCGCAGGCGCCGCGGTTCTGGCGCTGGGCCTTCTCAGTGGAACGTCCGTTTTTGCACAATCGGCCAAAGTCACGGACGCGACCGTCGCCTTCCTGATGCCCGACCAGAGCTCGACACGTTATGAAGAGCATGATTTCCCGGGCTTCCAGGCCGAAATGGCAAAGCTCTGCGCCGGCTGCAAGGTAATCTACCAGAACGCCAACGGCGACGCATCGCGCCAGCAGCAGCAGTTCAACTCTGCGATTTCGCAGGGTGCCAAGGCAATCATACTTGACCCGGTCGATTCCACCGCTGCTGCTTCGCTGGTGAAGATGGCACAGAGTCAGGGCGTCAAGGTCATCGCCTATGACCGCCCGATCCCGTCCGCAGCAGCCGACTACTACGTTTCCTTCAACAATGAAGAGATCGGCAAGATGATTGCCGCATCGCTCGTGGAGCATCTGAAGAAGAACAACGTCAAGCCGGAAGATGGTGGTCTGCTCGAAATCAACGGCTCGCCGACCGACGCGGCCGCCGGCCTGATCAAGAAGGGCATCCATGCGGGCATCGCTGAGGGCGGATACCAGGTTCTGGCCGAATATGACACACCGGAATGGGCGCCCCCGAAGGCTCAGCAGTGGGCAAGTGGCCAGATCACCCGCTTCGGCAAGAAGATCATCGGCGTCGTGGCGGCAAATGACGGTACCGGCGGTGGAGCGGTCGCCGCCTTCAAGGCGGCTGGTGTGGATCCGGTCCCGCCAGTGACAGGCAATGACGCGACGATTGCCGGCTTGCAGCTGATCATCGCCGGCGACCAGTACAACACCATCTCCAAGCCGAGCGAGATCGTTGCTGCCGCTGCGGCCAACGTCGCGATGCAGTTGCTTGCCGGCGAAACGCCAAAGGCCGATACCAAGCTGTTCGACACGCCGACACAGTTGTTCACGCCGGCACTCGTGACGGCCGAAAACCTCAAGGCCGAGATCATCGACAAGACGGTCAACGGCAAGCCGATCCAGACACCCGAACAGCTTTGCGGCGACCGCTACGCGGAAGGCTGCAAGAAGCTTGGCATTGGCAGCTAACAGCTCCTCCCGAGGGCCCTCCGGCGCTTGTCGTCGGGGGGCTTGTTGCAGGTATCATGCGAAAATACGGAAAGGCTTGCCTCGATGACGAACAATCAACACGACGCGCCTCCGACCGGCGAGCTGGTGCTCAGCCTGCGTGGCGTCTCCAAGAATTTCGGCGCCGTGTCGGCCCTGACGGATATCGATCTCGACGTCCATGCGGGAGAGGTCGTGGCTCTGGTCGGCGACAATGGTGCTGGAAAGTCGACGCTCGTCAAAATTCTTGCCGGCGTGCACCAGCCGACATCGGGCACCGTCACCTTCGCAGGCAAGCCGGTGACGCTCTCCGACCCCAGCACCGCACTTGATCTGGGCATTGCGACGGTGTTTCAGGATCTCGCCCTTTGCGAAAATCTGGATGTTGTCGCCAACATCTTCCTTGGCCGGGAGACCAGTCCGCTGCAGCTCGACGAAGTGTCGATGGAGGTGCGTTCCTGGAAGCTTCTGAATGAACTCTCTGCGCGCATCCCAAGCGTTCGCATTCCGATCGCCTCGCTTTCCGGTGGTCAGCGCCAGACGGTGGCGATCGCCAGATCACTCCTCCTGGAACCGAAGCTCATCATGCTCGATGAACCGACGGCCGCACTTGGCGTGGCACAGACGGCGGAGGTCCTGAACCTCATCGAACGGGTCCGCGACCGTGGCCTCGGCGTCATCATGATCAGCCACAACATGGAAGACGTCCGGGCCGTGGCGGACCGCATCGTGGTCCTGCGCCTCGGTCGCAACAATGGAATATTCTATCCCGACGCAACCAACCAGGAACTCGTCAGTGCCATCACCGGAGCTGCCGACAATTCCGTCTCCCGCAGGGCAAGCCGACGCCAGCTGTCGCAGGAGATCACTGATGGAGACAGCCCATGAGCAGCAACGCCAATCAGAACGCGCCGTCAGCGCCGTTGCTGGATAGAAGCGACGTTCGCGTCAAACATGAAACCGGCGTCAGCGGCGCCGTCCGGGCTTTCGCCGATCGCGTGCGATCGGGTGACCTTGGATCATTGCCTGTTGTCGTCGGGCTGGTTCTCATCTGGACAGTGTTCGCCTCGCTCAATCCGATCTTTCTTTCGGCCAATAATCTCGTAAACCTTTTGTTCGACGCTTCCACGGTTGGCGTTATCTCGCTCGGCATAGTCTGCATCCTGATGGTCGGCGAGATCGACCTTTCCGTCGGCTCGATCAGCGGCTTTGCCTCGGCACTTGTCGGTATGCTGTGGGTCAACGAAGGCTGGCCGGTTGCCCTGGCGATCCTTGCCGCTCTTGTCGCCGGTGGCCTCATCGGCGCTCTGTACGCATTGCTGTTCAATCGCCTGGGCATGCCGAGCTTTGTTTCGACCCTGGCCGGGTTGCTCGCGGTTCTCGGCATGCAGCTCTATCTTCTCGGCGCGACCGGTTCGATCAACCTGCCTTACGGTTCGGCGGTCGTGAATTTCGGACAGCTGCTCGTCATGCCCGATCCTGTTTCCTACGTGCTCGCCGCCATCCCAGGGATCGTGCTGTTCGTGACCGGCTACCGGACCGTCGTTCGCCGACGTGAGGCAAGCCTGTCCTCACGCTCGCTTGGCAGCCTCGTCTTGCGTGCAATCCTCATCACCGTTGTGCTGGAGCTCATCGTCTTCTATCTCAACCAGGACCGCGGCATTCCGTGGATGTTCGGCCTTTTCGTGGGATTGGTCGTGGCCATGAGCTACGCGCTGACCCGGACCAAGTGGGGGCGCTCAATGACCGCTGTTGGCGGCAATCGCGAGGCTGCGCGCCGTGCCGGCATCAATGTCCGCCTGATCTACACGAGCGCCTTCATGCTCTGCTCGATACTGGCTGCGCTGGGTGGCGTGCTGTCTGCGGCTCGTCTTGCATCGGCAAGCCAGCAGGCCGGAACGGGCGACGTCAACCTCAATGCCATCGCCGCTGCCGTCATCGGCGGAACCAGCCTGTTTGGCGGTCGAGGCAGTGCCTATTCGGCCCTGCTCGGCATCATCGTCATCCAGTCGATCGCCAACGGACTGACGCTGCTCGATCTGTCATCGTCGCTTCGCTACATGATCACGGGCGCCGTTCTTGCCATTGCCGTCATCGTCGATTCACTCGCACGCCGTTCAAGAGTGTCGCACGGACGCGCGTAGACCCAAGATAAAAGGTCCAAGACAAAAGGTAAGGAATGCTATGAGACAGGAACTTTCGGGAAAGGTCGCAGCGGTCACCGGCGCGGCTTCGGGGATCGGCCTTGAATGCGCCAAGGCGCTGCTTGCCGAGGGCGTCAGTGTCGTTCTCATCGATCGGGCAGAGGAGTCATTGAGGAATATCTGCTCTGAACTTGGCCCGCAGGCATTTCCGCTGGTCATCGATCTGACGAACCCGCAAAGCGTTGCAACGATGATGCCGCAAATCCTGGAAAAGTTCGGCCAGCTTGACATCTTCCACGCCAATGCCGGTGCCTATATCGGCGGCGATGTCGTCGAAGGGGATCCCGATGCCTGGGATCGCATGCTGAATTTGAACGTCAATGCTGCTTTCCGCTCCGTTCAGGCCGTCTTGCCACATATGGTCGAACGGCAGACCGGCGACATCATCATGACAAGCTCGATCGCGGGCCTGGTTCCCGTGGTTTGGGAGCCGATCTACACTGCCTCCAAGTTCGCCGTGCAGGCGTTTGTTCACACTGTTCGGCGACAGGTGATGAAGCATGGCATCCGCGTCGGTGCCGTCGCGCCGGGCCCCGTCGTCACCGCCCTGATCAGCGATTGGCCGAAGGCCAAGCTCGAGGAGACCATCGCAGCAGGCGGTCTGATGGAAGCCAGCGAAGTGGCCGACGCCGTCACGTTCATGCTGACGAGACCGCGCAACGTGACAATTCGCGACCTCGTCATTTTGCCTCACAGCACGGATCTCTAGACATGGCACGCTATTTTCTCGGCATAGATGTCGGTACCGGCAGCGCGCGCACGGGGGTATTCAACGAGAGCGGTGGTCTACTCTCGTCAGCCAAGCAGCCGATTGCCATCTGGCATGAGGCTGGCGGCGTCGTGGAGCAGTCCAGCGAGGATATCTGGCGGGCAGTGTCCGGCACCGTTCGTCAGGCCGTCGCAGATGCGGGCATCGACCCGGCCTTGATCGCCGGCATCGGCTTCGACGCCACCTGTTCGCTGGTGGCTGTCGGCAGGGGTGGAGCCCCGATCAGCCTCAGCCGTTCCGGTGACCCCGACAGAAACATCATCGTGTGGATGGATCACCGGGCGGTCGCGGAAGCCGACGAAATCAACGACGGTGGGCATGCGGTGCTGCGTTATGTCGGTGGCCGCATCTCGCCCGAGATGGAGACCCCGAAACTCCTGTGGCTGAAGCGGCACCTCCCCGAGCAATACCAGGCGGCCACCCACTTCTTCGACCTTTCCGACTATCTGACGTGGCGTGCCACGGGAAGCCTGGCACGATCGGTCTGCACGGTGACCTGCAAATGGACCTATCTCGCCCATGAAGGGCGCTGGGACGCCGACTATTTTCGGGCCATCGGCCTTGAGGATCTGGCCGCCGATGAATTCAGGCGGATCGGGACGGATATTGTCGCGCCGGGCGTCGCGCTCGGCACCGGGCTTTCCGTCGAAGCGGCTGCCGAGCTCGCCCTGCCGGTCGGCACGCCTGTTGGCGCCGCGCTCATCGATGCGCATGCTGGAGGAGTTGGAACGCTGGGCGCAGGTGAAGTCGAAACAGAACGAAGCGCTGACATCGGCCGACGGCTCGCCTATATTTTCGGGACCTCGGCTTGCTCGATGGCGACAACAGGCCAACCCACCTTTGTCGATGGGGTCTGGGGTCCGTATTTTTCCGCGATGGTTCCAGGCCTCTGGCTGAACGAGGGCGGACAGTCAGCGGCAGGCGCCGCAATTGACTATCTGGTGCGCATGCACCCGGCCGCCGGTGCAATCGAGGCGCGTGCCAAGGCGGAGGGACTGTCGCTCGTCGGCTATCTGGAGCGAGCAGCCGCTCGCGCAGGGGATGGTGTTGCCGCCCTCGCCGATGGCATCGTCGTCGTGCCCGAATTTCTCGGCAACCGGGCGCCCTTTGCCGACCCTGATGCACGAGCCCTGATCGCCGGATTGACGCTCGACGAAAGCGAGGATTCGCTTGTCGCACTTTACGTGGCGGGCCTTGCAGGTCTCGGCTGCGGGCTGCGGCAACTGCTTGACGCATTGGCCGACAAGGCAATCGATATCGACTTGATCATGGCCAGTGGTGGCGCGGCAAACAGCCCCCTCGTCCTGCAGATGATCGCGGATTCCACGGCAACGGAGGTGGCCAGCGTGACAAGCCCTGAGCCGGTGCTGCTTGGGGCTGCGATGCTCGGGGCGGTCGCCGGCGGGCACTACCCGGACCTTTCCAGCGCAATGGCTGTCATGTCGCGTATTGCAAAGGTCTATCGCCCTGTTTCAGGCGCGCTTAGAGACAAGCACGATCGGCGATATCAGGCGTTCAAGCTGCTGCAGGAAACGGGTCGTCGATTGCGAGAGATGGTCTGACAAGGCTGGTGCCGTCCACATCCTTTGCTTCCATGTTGCAGCCCGGGGGTGCCTGAATACCGGAGCAGATCGGTCCCGGGCTTTACGGCTGGCCGCTGGCTGATTGCTGGCGACCTTGCTGACGCTTGTTGCTTTCTTGTCCCGTTTACATTGCCGCGAAATAGGGATACTTTCTGTCCTTAATTGGTGCCGCTCGGTACCCTTTCGGACGGAAATGATGATCCTGAAAAGCCAAGTCGAATGGGCGCTGCATTGTTGCGCCATACTTGCCGGTCTGCCCGAAGGCCGTTACCTGTCGACGAAGGCGTTGGCCGAGTTCCACGGACTTCCCAAGGAATATCTTTCGAAGGCGCTGCAGAGCCTTTCTCAAGCAGGTCTCGTTCATACGACGCTCGGCCCATCTGGCGGCTACAGACTGGCAAGAGCACCCGCCGATCTGACCTTTCTCGACATCGTCGAGGCCGTCGAAGGCAAGGCGCAGACCTTTGTCTGCAACAACATCAGAGCCAACAATCCCTGTCGGCCCCACGATTATTGCGAAAGCAGTCCATGCGCGGTGGCGCGCGTCATGTGGGACGCTGACGAAGCCTGGCGCCAGAAATTGCGCAGCGTCTGCTTTTCCGATCTGATCGAGACCCTGGCGAGGGATATTCCGCCGGACCTTTGGAAGAACAGCTCCGAGTGGGTGTTAGAGCGAGCTGGCTGATCGCAGCTTGACCTCGCTTGCGTCGGGCAATGCGTAGAGATAGCTCTGAGGGGGCATTGCGAGCGAGAGCCCGCTTTCCCGGCAGTGGCGGTGGACGAGATCGATCACTTCGTTGCGCGCCGGCGTCCTGTTTGCTGGACTGGTCACGCGAAACTGCAATTCTGCCTCGATTGCGACAGCATCAATCCCCTTGAGAGCGACGATCGGCGGTGGATCCTGGACGATGCGCGTGCTTGATTGCAACGCGGTTCGCAGCGCCTCCTCGACCAGCTGCGGGCTATGGTTTGCCGCGATCCGGACGAGCAGCGTGATCTGATGCGTTTCATCAGGACGGCTGAGGTTGGTAAGCCCCACCTTCGCCAGGGCGCTATTGGGCAGAATGACGACATTGTGAGCGCCGGTGAGCAGAAAGGTGGAGCGCCAGTTGTTCTCGATGACGCGGCCCTCGGTGCCGTCGCCAAGCAAGATCCAGTCACCGATGGCAAAGGGCCGCCCCAATGTCAGCGCGATCCCCGAGAACACGTCGCCGAGGGTATTTTGCAGCGCCAGGCCGAAGATGATGGCAACCACACCCGACGTTGCCACCAGGGTGCCGATCGGTGCTTTGAAGACAAAGCCCAGGATGGACAGCGCGACACCGAGATAGACGACGGCAACGATCAGATCCTGCAACAGCCGCGCTTCACGCGGCCTCTTTTCCAGAACGATATAGATCCGTACGAAGCCGATGAGGGTCCATGCCAGATGTGTCCACCACAATACCCTTGCCGAGATGGACAGGAATGCCATCGCGCCGGCAAGCTGCGTCTCCTCAACGCGATGAGGCAGGATGCCTGCCAAAACGAGGACGGTGGTCATGCCTGCAAAGAAAAGGATCTGGACGATCAGCCGGGCAGTCGGGCGGTCACGGCCCTGGAGATGCCAGACAACAATGCCGGCTACGCCGAGAATGTTGATCAGAACAAGCGGCAACGAAAGTGGGTCGTTGAACATGGCAGCTCCGATCGCGATAATTGCCGCGCTGTAGGGGGCCGAGTGCGCGGTCGACACCCGGCCCCGTCCTCGCCTACTTCTTCAAGGGATAGGTCAGTTCTTTCTGGTCGGTGTCAACCACGAAAACGGCAAGGAGCTTGGCCGGCTTTGCCTTGCTGCCGTTTGCGCTGACGCCATGACGGTCGCCCGGCATCTCCGAGAAGCTCTCGCCGGCCTTGTAGGTTTTCACCGGCCCATCATTGACCTGGCTGCGGATCGAGCCTTCCAGGACCGTTGCATAGATGAAGGCGGAATTCGGATGCGTGTGCCCCTCGGAAGAGCCGCCCGGACCATACTCGACCAGAACACCCTTGATGCTCTTGCCCGGGGCGTTCGGCAGTTCATGCTCATAGACGAGCGTGACCTTGGCAGCCTTGCCGCCTGCCTCGGCGGCAACGGCTGTGTTGAATGATGCGGCTGCGAGCGCAGCCGCGACAAAAAGCGACTTCATCATTTCAAGATTCCTTTTGTGGGCGGTTATTTCCGCGCGGATGGCTTTGAGGTTACGGGCCTAGTTGAGGCCGGCCTAGTTGAGGCCGGCCTTGTCGAGGCCATAGGCCTTGTCGGCGGAGCCGGGTACTGCCTTGAAGGCGATGCTCGCGCGGTTCCAGGCATTGATGACCATGATCGAGAAAGTCAGGTCGGAGACTTCCTTTTCCGAGAGCTGGCCACGGACCCGCTCGTAGAGTTCGTCGGGAATTCCGCCTTCCGGAAGTTTCGTGACGGCCTCGGTCCAGGCAAGAGCTGCCCGCTCGCGCGGAACGAAGAGGTTCGATTCACGCCAGATCGCGACATGATAGAGGCGCAGTTCGCTTTCGCCGTGGATCTTGGCTTCCTTGACATGCATGTCGAGGCAGAAGGCGCAACCGTTGATCTGGGAAGCCCGGATGTTCACGAGATCGCGGATTTTCTGCTCGATGGTGCTGTCCTTCAAGCTCATGCTGAGATCCGAGATCTTCTTGAAGAGTTCGGGGGAATGCTGTGCGTAGTTGAGGCGCTGTGACATGTCTGTCTCCTTAATTACGGATATCACGTATCCTTATGGACATAAGATATCCGTAATTGCTGGACAGTAAAGCGCTTCCGACCTAGACTGTTGCATAAGGCTTATGTCGAAAATGTATGGGGGACGAATGGACATCGTATCTGCGCTCAGAGCCTTTCTAAGGGTTGCGGAGACGGGCTCGTTTTCTGCAGCGGCGATCGACCTTGACCTGACACAGCCGGCGGTCTCCCGGCAGGTCTCCGCTCTGGAAGGACATCTCAACACGCGCCTGCTGCATCGTAGTACGAATGCGCTTGCCCTGACGGTCGAGGGCGAGCAGATGATTGCGATGGCGCTGAAGGTGGTCGAAGCGGTGGACGCGCTCAACGAAGCGACCTGTGCCGAGGCCACCACGGTATCCGGTCGGGTGCGGCTCACCCTGCCCGCGCCGCTTGGTCTTTATGTCAGCGAGCGTCTTGCCGGTCTGCTCGATCGCCATGCCGGGCTTTCTGTCGAGTTGATTTTTCGCGAGGAGCCTTCCGACCTGATCGGCGATGGCATCGACCTTGAAGTGCGCCTCGGTCCCGTCTCTGACTGCAATCTGATGTGCCGGCGGATTGGATGGACGACCGCCTTTCTCGTTGCAGCACCGAGCTATGTCGAACGACGAAGCATGCCCGAAACGCCCGACGACGTCGGCGGCCATGACTGCATCTGCTACAGCCGCGCCGGAGATTTGCGCTCGTGGACATTCTCCAATGGTTCCGACGAGACTTCGGTGCGCATCGCGCCACGCCTGATTGCCAACAATGCGGTCGCGGTGCATCGCGCGGTACTGGCCGGGGGCGGTCTTGCAGTGCTCTCGCACATCCTCGCCTGCCCCGACATCGAGGCCGGCAGGCTGATAAGCGTGATGCCCGATTTTCCTCCGGCACGCCTGCCGATCAACATCGTCTACCCATCGCGCAAGAACCTGCCGTTGCGGGTCCGCACAGTTCTTGATTTCCTGGTACAGACGGTCAGGGAAGACCCTTTGATGGTATCCTCACTCGGACCTTGAGCGTTTCCTGGCGCACAAGGGACTTGCGAAAGCCGCGCGCATTTTCATTCTGGAGGCAAGGGGAGGAACCATGAGTCGCAATATCATTCTTGTCGATCCGTTGCCGCGAACGCTCGATCTCATCATGACGCCGGATGTTCGCCGCCGTCTTGAGCAACTCGGAGATGTCGTCGTCTCCGAAGATCGGCAAATGCCGGCTGACCAGGTGGAAGCCCTGTTGCCGGATACGGTGCTGATCTTCGGTCAGACCGACATGCCGAAGGAGCGGTTGGATCGCGCGCCGAGGCTAAAGGCGATTATCAATGTCGAGTCGAACTTCCTGCCGAACATCGACTACCAGGCCTGTGTCGAGCGGGGCATCTGGGTGATCACCCCTGCATCGGCCTTCGCCTCACCCGTTGCCGAAGCTGCACTCGGCATGGCGATCGATCTTGCCCGCGGCATCACCATGGCTGATCGGCAGTTTCGAGCCGGTGTCGAAGACTATGGCCTTGCGGGAAACGAAGGGACGTTTCGCTTCGCCGGCGCACCGGTCGGCCTGGTCGGCTTTGGTGATCTCGGTCGCCAATTGCGCGAGCTTGTCCGGCCGTTTCGCAATACGGTGCGCGTCTTTGATCCTTGGTTGCCGGCCGAGATCATCGAGCGGCTCGACTGCATGCCGGCATCGCTGGATGAGGTACTCAGCCAAAGCCGTGTCGTCTTCGTCTTTGCCAGTGTGACAAGCGAGAACGAAGGGTTCATCGGCCGGAGGGAGTTTGCGCTCATGCAGCCCGGCTCCGCCTTCCTGCTGATGAGCCGCGCAGCAGTCGTCGACTTTCCGGCAATGCTCGAAGCGGTGGGTTCTGGCCATATCCGTGCCGCCACCGATGTCTTCCCCGACGAGCCTGTCGCTCCCGACGATCCCGTTCGCAAGGTGGAAGGGCTGTTGCTGTCGGCACATCGCACCGGCGGCACACGTGACGCCTTCTACGCGCTTGGCTCGATGGCTGTCGCCGATGCAGAGCTCATCATGAAAGGCTTGCCGCCACAGCTTTGCAGAAGGGCAGATCCGGCAACTGCAAGCCGGTTGCGCTCCAAACCGGTCAGCGTTTCCTGACAAGCTCGGATGTCGAAGGGGGCAAGACATTCGCGAACAAATTATCCTAAGGCTCTATCGCGCCGCAGGCGGTTAAAGTGCTAGCCTGCGGCAAAAGAAGAATGCCGGAGGACAGAATGACGAAGAAAACGCTTGGCGACTGGCAGGCTCTTGCCGAAAAAGAGCTGAAGGCCTCGCCCGAGACGCTCGTCTGGCACACGCCCGAAGGGATAGACGTCAAGCCGCTCTATACCGAAGGCGACATAAAGGGTGCCGAGCATCTCGGGTCACTCCCCGGCTTTGCGCCCTTTACCCGGGGGCCGCGTGCCACCATGTATGTTGGCCGCCCCTGGACGATCCGGCAATATGCCGGTTTTTCCACCGCAGAGGCCTCCAACGCCTTCTACCGCAAGGCGCTCGCTGCCGGCCAGCAGGGCGTTTCCGTGGCCTTCGATCTTGCAACCCACCGCGGCTATGACAGCGATCATCCGCGCGTCGTCGGCGATGTCGGCAAGGCAGGAGTTGCGATCGACAGCGTCGAGGACATGAAGATCCTGTTCGATGGCATCCCGCTGGAGAAAATCTCGGTCTCCATGACGATGAACGGCGCCGTCATTCCGATACTTGCGAGCTTCATTGTGGCTGGCGAGGAACAGGGTGTGTCCCGGGCCGAGCTTTCGGGGACGATACAGAACGACATCCTCAAGGAGTTCATGGTTCGCAACACCTATATATATCCGCCGGAGCCCTCGATGCGGATCGTTGCGGATATTATCGAATACACGGCAAGGCAGATGCCGAAGTTCAACTCCATTTCGATCTCCGGCTATCACATGCAGGAGGCCGGCGCCACACTGGTTCAGGAGCTCGCCTTCACGCTTGCCGACGGGCGCGAATATGTTCGTGCCGCGCTCGCCAAGGGATTGAACGTCGATGATTTTGCCGGCCGCCTCTCCTTCTTCTTCGCCATCGGCATGAACTTCTTCATGGAAGCGGCGAAGCTGCGTGCTGCGCGCCTGCTCTGGACGCGCATCATGGAGGAGTTCGAGCCCAGGAAACCGTCCTCCCTCATGCTGCGCACGCATTGCCAGACATCAGGCGTCTCGCTGCAGGAGCAGGATCCCTACAACAACATCATCCGCACCGCCTTTGAGGCAATGTCGGCGGTTCTGGGTGGCACGCAGTCGCTCCACACCAATTCCTTCGACGAGGCAATCGCCTTGCCGACGGAATTTTCTGCGCGCATTGCCCGCAACACGCAGCTCATTCTTCAGCATGAGACGGGCGTGACCAATGTCGTTGATCCGCTTGCGGGCTCCTACTATGTCGAAAGCCTGACAAAGGCGCTTGCCGACAAGGCCTGGGCCTTGATCGAGGAGGTCGAGGCGCTCGGTGGCATGACCAGGGCGGTGAACGAGGGATTGCCCAAGCGGCTCATCGAGGAAGCGGCGACGCGACGCCAGGCGGCGGTCGACAAGGGCGAAGAGGTCATCGTCGGCGTCAACAAATATCGTCTCGACACGGAAGAAGAGCTCGAGATCCTGGCGATCGACAATGCAGCCGTGCGCACCGCCCAGATTGCGCGGATCGAAGGCACGAAACGCCGCCGCGATGGCGTTACAGTACAAGCGGCCCTCAAGGCGCTCGAGGAGGTCGCAAACAGCGGCAATGGGAACCTGCTTGCGGCAGCCATCGAAGCGGCGCGCGCGCGGGCAACGGTTGGCGAGATCTCCGATGCCATGCGTCGGGCCTTCGGGGACCATGCAGCCGAGCCCGAGGTCATCAGGGACGTCTATGGTCAAGCCTATCGCGACGAGCCTGAGCTGGCAGTCCTGAAGGACCGCATGGTCGAAGTCGGCAAGGTCCTCGGTCACAGGCCGAGAATCATGGTTGCCAAGCTTGGTCAGGACGGTCATGACCGCGGCGCCAAGGTGATCGCCTCGGCGTTTGGCGATATTGGCTTTGATGTGCTGGCAGGGCCCCTCTTTCAGACGCCAAAGGAAGCCGCCGACCTCGCGGTCGCCAGCAAGGTACACGTGGTTGGCATGTCGTCGCTGGCGGCTGGCCACAAGACACTGGCACCGCAACTGGTTGACGAACTCAAGGCACAGGGCGCCGGCGATGTCATCGTCGTGGTGGGAGGGGTCGTTCCGCGGCAGGATTACCAGTACCTGATGGACCACGGGGTTGCGGCGGTCTTCGGCCCTGGCACGAACGTTCTCGATGCCGCAAATTCCGTGCTCGATCTGCTCGAGGGCAAACGGCGAAACCGCTAGATCCAGGCAGCGCGACGACGGCGTATTTCGCCGTTGCCGGGCCTTCACGCAAGCTCGCAGGCCATCCTTCGGCGTTTGCGCGCGGCGAGAACGGGCGTTCATGCCCGATTGAAGGCGATTGAAGCTGGGAAATGGGCGGTTATGAAAATTAATTTCATGCTTGCAACTTTTCGCGGGATTCGTGTTGACGAGTTCGAAATTTTGCCCCAACTTGACGAAAATAAATTACGTGAATGGGAACGAGAAGAGCATGAAAGTGGGAATTATCGGGCTAGGTTTCAGGCTCGGCTACCTTGGCTACGTCTTCAAGTCCGTTGATGAAAGCTTCGAGATCGTGGGTTACGTCGACCCCGATCCGGCAGGTCTTCCGGGTCTTGTCGAAAAAGGCATCTCTGCCGGCACGGCCTATACTTCCCCTGAGGAGCTGATCGCCAGGGAAAAGCTCGATCTCCTGATGATCGGTTCACCCAACCACATGCATCTCGATCATATCAGGCTGGGTCTTGAAAGTGGCCTGAAGGTCTTCTGCGAAAAGCCGATCGTCACGACGGTCGCCGAGAGCATTGAGCTCGCCCGTCTGATGGCGAAGTTCGGTCATGAGCGACTGATGGTTGGTCTCGTCCTTCGCTATTCGCCCCTCTACAAGGACCTTCGCGCCATTCAGGCCGCAGGCAAGCTTGGACAGATCGTCTCGATCGAGGCCTCGGAGCATATCGAGCCCTACCACGGCGCTTTCTTCATGCGCGATTGGCGTCGCTACGAGCGTTATTCGGGCAGCTTCATGCTGGAAAAGTGCTGCCACGACCTTGATCTCTACAACGGCGTCGTCGGCGCTCGTCCGGAGCGCGTTGCAAGCTTCGGCGGCCGCAAGAGCTTCATTCCGGCCAACGATCCCGCACGCGAAGGCATCAACGACCTGGAGCTTTTTCACCGCAAGCCGAGCGGCTGGATGGGTTCCGACAAGGTTTTCGACAGTGACGGCGACATCATCGACTATCAGGTGGCGATCGTCGAATACGCCAATGGCGTCGGCATGAATTTCCATACCAACCTCAACGTTCCCGACCAGTTCCGCCGTTTTGCCATCATGGGATCGCGCGGCATGGCGGAGGGCGATTTCGTCCGAGGCTATCTTGATGTTCATGAGCAGCTGACAGGCAAGAAGGTTGTCGAGAACAAGTACGTCGCGACCGAGCTTTCGCAGCACTACGGCGCCGACGAGCAGATGGCAGCGGATTTGCTCGACAGCGTGCGTACCGGTACCGAACTTCCTGTTTCGACACTCAATGCCCTTGAGGCCGGCATCCTTGCCCTATCGATGGACGAGGCAAGGTTGAAAAAGGCGGTGATCGATCTGCGCCCGATTTGGGACAGGTTCGACGAAGCCCTGCACGCAAGAGCGGCTTGAGGAGGGCGGCAAGATGAGCGTCCAACGCAACGCAGTCATCTTTGCCTGGATACTTCTCCTTCCGGCAGTCCTCTATGTCGCAGTGATCGTCGCCTATCCGCTGGTCGACACATTCATCCTCTCCTTCACCGATGCGTCGCTGAAGAAGACGACGAACTGGGTCGGCTGGGTGAACTATAGCAAGATCTTCAATGCTACCTTCGCCGAAGTCATCATTCGCACCTTCATCTGGACGTTCTTTTCCGTCTCCATCAAGATGATCATCGGTGTGTTCGGCGCAACGATGCTGAATTCTGCGGTTCCCGGCAGGGCGCTCTTCCGCGTCCTGACCATGCCGCCATGGATTGTCCCAATGGCGATCGGCATCTTCATGTGGGGCTGGATGTACAACGGCCAGTTCGGGATGATTTCCGGCATGCTGCAGCGCTTCGGGCTGGTGGACGCGCCGGTCGCATTTCTCGCGCAGGGGTCCACAGCGTTCTGGGCGACGATCATCACCGATGTCTGGATCGGCGTTCCGCTGGTCACGCTTTATATGCTCGCGGCCATGCAGGCGATTCCGCAGGATCTCTATGAGGCCGCCTGGACCGACGGGGCCGGCCGATTCTATCGCTTCCGGCGCATTACCCTGCCACTGATCGTCCCGTCGATGATCACCATGTCGATGCTGTCGCTGATCGCTACCTTCAACTCATTCGACATCATCTGGATCCTGACGCGTGGTGGCCCGAGCGGCGAAACGACGACGATGATCATCGACACCTATAAAACCGCGATCGGCTCGAACAAATACGGGGAAGGCGCCGCGCGCGCCGTGCTGATCTGCATCTTCCTGTCGATTTTCTGCGTCTGCTACTTCCGCGTGACCAGCCGCCTTACTTCCGGAGACAAGCGATGAAACAGCCGCATCTGCTGATCCATCGGTACAAATGGTATGAGATCATCGGCATCTATGCCGGCATCCTGGTGTTCCTTACCTTCGTGCTTGCGCCCTTCGTCGAGGGCTTCCTGGTATCGCTGAAGCCGCTCAGCCAGCTCTTTTCATCGCCTTACCGGTTCATCCCCGAGAACGGTTCGTTCGAGGCCTATCGGACCATGTGGGTAAGCGTGCCGGGCTTTGCGCGCTACATCTTCAATTCCTTCTTTATCTCGACCATCGTCACCGCCGTTGTCCTGGTGCTCGTCATCCCTGCCTCCTATGCGTTCGCGCGGTTTGAATTCAAAGGCGCGGGGCTGCTGCTCGGCGCGTTCCTGGCCGTCAACATGTTTTCGGGCGCGGTGCTGCTCATCCCGCTCTTCCGGCTGATGCGAACGCTCGGCCTGCTGAATACCTATTTCGCCATCATGGTTCCCGGCGTTGCCTTCCTGATCCCTTCGGCGATCTGGCTGCTCAGAACCTACATGATGCGCATTCCACGGGAGCTGGACGAAGCCGCATTCGTCGACGGCGCCAGCCATTTCTATACCCTGCGCCGGGTCATCCTGCCAATCGCCATGCCGGGCATCATGGTAGTTGCGATCACCACCTTCATCGGCTCCTATGCCCAGCAGTTCATCTTCGCGCTCACCTTCAATTCCAAGAGTGAATTTGCGCCCTTGCCGGTCGGACTCTTCGCCTATTTCGGCCGCCAGGAAGTCGTGTGGAATGAACTGATGGCTGCAAGTTTCGTCGGCATTGCGCCGGCCATGATCGTGATTTTCTTCCTTCAACGGTATCTCGTCAGCGGTCTGACCGCGGGCGCGGTGAAACAGTAAGTCAACCACCAGAGAAAAAACGGGAGCTAACAACGTGACAATTCAATTCAAGACCGGGCTGATGGCCCTTGCCCTGCTCGGCTCAACCGCGCTCGGCGCAATGACCGCGCACGCCGCTGACAAGGAGATCAGCTGGATCTATTGCGGCGACAAGATCGATCCGATCCACGAGAAATACATCAAGGAATGGGAAGGCAAGAACCCAGGCTGGAAGGTCACGCCTGAGGTTGTCGGCTGGGAACAGTGCCAGGACAAGGCCACGACGCTGGCTGCTGCCGGCACTCCGGTCGGCATGGCCTATGTCGGTTCGCGTACGCTGAAGGAATTCGCCCAGAACGATCTGATCGTTCCGGTGCCGATGACCGACGACGAGAAGAAGAGCTACTACCCGAACATCGTCGACACCGTCACCTTCGACAACAACCAGTGGGGCGTGCCGGTCGCCTTCTCGACCAAGGCACTCTACTGGAACAAGGACATCTTCAAGCAGGCCGGCCTCGACCCGGAGAACCCGCCGAAGACCTGGGCTGAGGAAATTGCCGCCGCCAAGCAGATCAAGGAAAAGACCGGCATTGCAGGCTACGGCCTCCCGGCGAAGACCTTCGACAACACCATGCATCAGTTCATGCATTGGGTTTACACCAACAACGGCAAGGTGATCGACGGCGATAAGATCGTCATGGACAGCCCGGAAGTCCTGGCCGCCCTGCAGGCCTACAAGGACATCACGCCCTACTCCGTCGAAGGCGCAACCGCCTACGAGCAGAACGAAATCCGCGCCATCTTCCTCGATGGCAAGGTCGGCATGATCCAGGCAGGTTCGGGTGCTGCTGCCCGCCTGAAGGACACCAAGATCAACTGGGGCGTCGCACCGCTGCCGCTCGGCCCGTCGGCCAAGGGTGAAGGCACGCTGCTCATCACCGACAGCCTGGCGGTTTTCAAGGGTACGGGTGTGGAAGACAAGGCGATCGAATTCGCCAAGTTCATCACCTCGCCGGGCCCGCAAGGCGAATACGAACTTCAGGGTGGTGCCGGCCTGACGCCGCTGCGTCCGTCGCCGAAGGTCGATGAGTTCGTCAAGGCTGATCCGTCGTGGAAGCCGTTCATCGACGGTATCACTTTCGGCGGTCCCGAGCCGCTCTTCACCGACTACAAGGGCTTCCAGAATTCGATGATCGAAATGGTACAGTCTGTCGTGACGGGCAAGGCCGAGCCGGCCGATGCTCTCAAGAAGGCTGCTGGCGAGATCGAAGCGTTCAAGTAAGCCTTTGTCGGGATCGCGGGCGCAACAACCGCGATCCCTTTGACTATCGCATACAGTGCCGCAGCGGCGGTGACCGGAGACAAGTTTTGGGACAGCTTCTTCTCAACAAGGTTCAGAAGTTCTACGGCGACTTCGAGGTTCTCAAGGGTGTTCAGCTTGAGGTGAGGAACGGCGAGTTCGTAGTTTTCGTCGGGCCATCAGGCTGCGGCAAATCCACCTTGCTGCGCATGATTGCCGGCCTGGACGCAACCTCCGGCGGCGACATCGTCATCGACGGGCTGAGGGTCAACGACCTGCCGCCGGTCAAGCGCGGCATCGCCATGGTGTTCCAATCCTACGCGCTCTACCCCCACATGAGCGTTTTCGAAAACATTGCCTTCCCACTGCGCGTGGAAAAAATGGAAGAGCAGAAGCTGAAGGCCAAGGTCGAGCATGCCGCGCGCATCCTCCACCTGGATCAGCGCCTGCAACAGAAGCCGGGGATGCTTTCAGGCGGTCAGCGCCAGCGCGTTGCAATCGGCCGCGCGATCGTGCGTGAACCGAAGATATTCCTGTTTGACGAACCACTCTCCAACCTCGACGCTGCCTTGCGAGCCGACATGCGCATCGAGCTTGCCAAACTGCACCGCCAGCTGAAGGCGACGATGATTTATGTCACGCACGACCAGATCGAGGCGATGACCATGGCGGACCGGATTGTGGTTTTGAATGCCGGCGAGATCGCCCAGACCGGCGCCCCGCTGGAACTCTACCACAAGCCTGCCAACATCTTTGTTGCCGCCTTCATCGGCAATCCCAAGATGAACTTCTTGCCCGTCACCTGCACAGGTATCAGCGATGCCGGCATCGAAATCGACTACAAAGGACAGAAGGCGGTGATCCCTGTCACGCCAAGAGGCGGCGCTATTGGCAAACAGCTGACCTTGGGCGTGCGTCCGGAGCATATCCAGATCGGGTCTGGCGACATCGCCTTCACCGTTACGCCGTCTGTCATCGAGCGCCTTGGCGCCCAGACGGTCGCCTATGCGTCGCTCGACGGCGAAAGCGAGAATTTCTGCGCGACGCTGCATGGGCGCGCCGCTGTTCACCCGGATCAGCCACTCGTCACCGGGATCAACGTTGCCGACTGCCATCTGTTCGATGAGGTAGGCATCTCGTTCGAGCGCCATGTGGAGCTGACGAGCATCGACATGAACCTCCTCAACCCCACGGCTGCGTGATCACCAAACCCGTGCTGGCGCTCCACCTCAGAAGAGAGGATAGAAGAGCCTGTTGGCCGGATAGGAATAAGCCCCCCGGTCCACGACCCCGAATCGATACATGCAGCTTCTCAGCGCTGTGATGTGCCAGGCATTTGTCGGATAGGGTGAGCCGCGATAGTTGGCTTCGGGCAAGCAATAGCGATAGATCCTGTCAAACCGCGAAAGCAGCACGGGATCGGAATCCATCCGTACGCCGTGAAAGGTCTGCCATTGCCAGGGCGGCTCGGCCGCCGATATTGCCAACAGACTTGCTGCCATTCCCACTGCAACTGAGACTCTCATCGACGTGACCTCCCGCGTGCCTGACGCCCACACAAAAGAAGATGCTTTTCAATCGCGTAAGGTCAAGTGTCCGACACCAAAGGAAGGCGCGGGTTCGACATCACAGGTCATGTTGCCGGGGCTTCTCAATTGCAGCCAACGGAAAGCGTGCCTCGCCTCAGCCAATGCGGACCTAGCAGACGGTGTTGGCTCGGCGCCATACGGTGATCCTGTTTGCGCGCGGACAGCAAGGGCAGCCCTTGCCGGCTGCCCGCTGCTTGAGATTTATTCGTCAGTTGCCCGGCTTGTTCCGGATAGCGGCATCTATCTGTTTCTTGACCGCATCCAGATTGAAGGAAGCCGGGTCCTGCATTGGCGGGTAATCGACCGCTGTCAGGGCGAGTTTCTTGACCTCGTCCTGAACGCTGACAAACCGCCAGAACTCGCGGGCAAAGAAGTCATTCATGTATCCTCCACCAAGGTCATTGAGACTTTGCTCGCCAATCGACGGTGTGCGCTCGAACGGATCCTGACGGATATTGACCATGGTGGGCATGTCCGTCGTTACCTTTCCACCGGGCCAGCCCTGGGGCTGCTGGAAGAACTGGAACTTGAAGTTGTCAATGCGAACTGCCCCGAGAGCAGGGCCGCCGAAATAGAAGAACTCATGCCGTGCGGACGGTGATTTGCCGAGCAGCAGATCCAGCTGATTGTAGCCGTCAAGATGGTTCTTGTAGGTTTTGTCGCCCAGCTGCACACCCTTCAGTAACTGGTCGGTGATCTCAGTATTGCCGGCTGCCGCTGCTAGCGTCGGGAACCAATCCAGGGCTGAAAAAATGCCGTTCTCGACCGTTCCCGGCTTGACCTTGCCCGGCCACCGAATGATGGCTGGCGCACGGAAGCCGCCTTCCATCACGGTACCCTTGGTGCCCTTGAACGGGGTCATGCCGCCGTCTGGCCAGGTGAAGACCTCCGCCCCGTTGTCAGTGGTGAACACGACGATCGTGTTGCTGGTCTCGCCAGCATCCTCCACACATTTCAAAAGAGCGCCGACGCTATCATCAAGCTGCGCCACGCCGGCTTCCTCGAGGCCATAGTTGCTGTCGCTGTTCATGAGAGCCTGGTACTTGGGCGACAGATAAGTCCAGACGTGCATGCGCGTCGTGTTGTGCCAGACGAAAAACGGCTTGTTATCGGTCTTGGCCTTATCCATGAAGTCGCACGAAGCCTTGACCAGCACTTCATCGAACGTGCCCATGTCGTACTTGGCCTTGGGCATGATGTCATGCATGTTCGGCACGTTGGACATGTCGGGATAAGGTGCCAGGGGACCCTCGTCCACTATCCTCTGCTTGCCGACCTTGCCCCAGCGCGGCTGTTCGGAAGTGTCGTCGGTATCGGTCGCGAAGCTGTGGACCAGATTGCGCGGACCGAATTTGTCCCGGTAGGATTGGTCATTCGGAAACGAATACCAATAGGGGTCAGACATCGCATCGAGGTGATAGAGATAGCCAAAGAACTCGTCGAAGCCATGCAATGTCGGAAGATACTTGTTCAGATCGCCAAGATGGTTCTTGCCGAACTGTCCAGTGGCGTATCCTTCTGTCTTGAGGACGGTGGCCAGGGTCGCCGCCTTGTCGGGCATGCCGACATCCGCGCCCGCCTGGCCGACCGTCGTCAAGCCGGTGCGCAACGGAATTTCACCGGTGATGAAACTCGCCCGGCCAGCCGTGCAGCTTGCCTCGGCATAGTAGTCGGTGAACATCAAGCCCTCGGACGCGAGCTTGTCGAGATTGGGCGTCTTCCCGGACATGATGCCCCGGTGATAGGCGCCAATGTTGAACCAGCCGACGTCATCGCCCATGATGACAAGAATATTGGGTTTTGCCTGCTGCTGCGCAACAGTCGGCGCAGCCAGCGCGGATGTCAGTGCGGAAGCCAATAGACCAAAGCAAAGGGTTCTCATGCTATTCATGGCATGTACCTCCGTTGAATCTGCCTGAATCACAATTGACGCCCAACGCAAAGGGCGGCACGCCTCCGGATGCAATCCAAGGAGTCGCGTGGCATAGCCCGCCTGCGTGGGCTTGTTGGAAGTCAATGCTGCTTTAAATGACTCGCCATAGGGGCGGCGACGGCACTTGCGCCACCGAAGGGGTCGGTGGCGGCTATGAAACTCTCGTTCTAACGAGCCCGCCTCAAAGACTGCGGTCGTCCAGTACGAGTATGACACATTTCAGCTTTCGCCGCCAGATTGAGGGTCGTGAGCGGGCACCAAAGAGGTTGCCAGCGCGCAAACCTCCCCACGACCGAGGCTGATAGGGAAAGCACCCAAGGTCCTGCACACAAGGCCCTGCACCCAAGGCCCTACCAGACAAGACCGCGCGCAGCCACGTCTTCGACACGTGTGACGACGCCGTCACGATGAAACACCATCGTGTCGAAGAGATTGGAGACAACGCAGGTGTGGTTGGGAATGATGCGGATCTTCTCGCCGATCTCAGGACGCTTGCCGCCGCATTTTGAAAGGTCGATGACGCCATGCTCCTCGGAGAGACCAGTAATCACCGCCTCGGGATAGCCGACGACTGTTCCGAAGTCGGAGAAGCCAAGCAGATCGGACGTCAGGGCCTTCGATCCGGCGTCAATGACAGCGCGATCTGCGGTCGGGCGCGACACGACGGTTGCCAGTACATGCATGGCGCAGTCGGCCTCGCTGCAGTGGCCGGCACGGACCATGGAGCGATCGTTGTAGATATAGGTGCCCGCGCGGTGCTCGGTCGCAGCGCTCACGAGATGAGCCTCAAAGAGGCTTGGCGTGCCGCCGTTGCTGACAATCGGACAGGCAATGCCGTCAGCGTTCAAGAGCAGTAGTGCTTTGCCGAGGAAGGCTTGCACAGCCTCGGCGGAGCCGGGCTTCGGGTAGTTGAGGAGGCCGCCGAAGGAAAGGCCCGGCGCATCGTGAATGCGCTTGGCAAGGTTCTTCGCTTCTTCAGGCGTCTGGACACCGCAGCGCCCGCCACCAGTGTCGCATTCGACAAGAACGGTCAGCGGCTTGCGGGATTGAAAGGTAGAGGACAGGCCGTCGACCGTCACGGCGCTATCGGCAACGACCTTCAGACCCGAGATCCTGTCGTTGAGCGCGCCAAGGCGCTCGAGCTTTTGCGCGCCAAGGATATTGAAGGTGATCAGGATGTCTTCGAAGCCGGCCGCAGCGAACACTTCCGCCTCGCTGATCTTCTGACAATTGATGCCCTTGGCACCTGCCGCGATCTGCTCGGTGGCAAGCGCGGGGATCTTGTGCGTCTTGATGTGCGGACGGAAGTTCAGGCCGTGCCTGTCCATGTAGGCCTGCGTGCGGGCAATGTTTGCCGCCAGTCGCTCCTCATCGATGATCGGCCGCGGCGTTGAAAGGTCGGCGACCCTGTCGCCCGGCTTGGCGACGACGGCAAACGAATTTTGCTGCATGTGACGGCTCTCCGCGCTAGCGGCCGTGGGGATCTTCGACCATCGGCCAGATGTTCTTCGGCGCCCGACGATAGGGTGTCTTGGCCGGACTGTTGGGATAAGGCGTTCCGGCAGAGCAGTAAATGATCTCCGCAGCGATTTTGGAGAAGGATGCGTAGAAATGATTGGTCGATTTGATGACCAGGATCTTCCTGGACGTCGGATCGATGCCCATGACCGAGAAAAGGCTTGGGTCGAAGCTCTGGGCGCGCGTCGAATTCAGAATGATATCGATGCCGTCGAGTACAATGTGCGCTGCATCGCCGAATGGCGCAAAGCTCTCGCCGAAACGCATCTCAGCATTCGTGACGAGCTTCACGACCTTGACGACGCCATCGACCGGGTTGCCGGTGCCAGGTGCGGACTTGGCACCAAAGCGCAGGGGAATTTCGGCCCCCTCTCCCGCCGCCATGCAGATCTGCACTGCCATCGGGTCCCAGATCGTGCCGATCGCAACATCTCTCACACCCCTTGCAAGGAGTTCCTGCAACAGGACGGTGGCATCGCCGGCAGTGCCGCCGCCCGGATTGTCCCAGACGTCGGCGACGACGACCGGCCAGGACGTTGCTGCCACTGCCTGCGTTACGGCCTCAATCTCGTCGATCTGCGGCATGATGAAGGTACCACGCTTCGAAAACAGCTCGAGGCCGAGTTCACGCGCCAGGGCTTCACCCTTCTCCGGCTTGTCGTCGGTGACGACAAGCAGCTTCGTACCCATTTCCGGCACGTCGCCTGCCATGAAGCCGTGAATGACCGAGATCGAGAGGATATCAGAGTCCTCCTTCTCAAGCCGCATGATCTTGTCGACAAAGGAGCGCATCGGATCGCGCGAGGTAGGAAAGACATCGATCATCCGGCAGTCGAAGACGGACATGACGGGTTTTGATCGACCCTCCAACGTCTGGCTGGCAATGCGCCATAAATCCTCCGCGCGATCGACGAAATCGGTGTGCGGGAACTCCTTGAAGTAGACAAAGAAGTCGGCGGCCTGCAGCCTTTTGGCTGTAAGATGACTGTGCGGATCGAGTTCGGCACAGACAAGGACATCAGGCCCGACAATCGCGCGTACACGCGCCAATATGTCGCCCTCCGTATCCTCGTACCCGGCTGCGACCATGGCGCCGTGCAGGCCGAGGATGACGGCGTCGACCGGCATCGCGGCCTCAAGCTGGGTCAGCACCTCATCGCGAAGCCCCTCATAGGTCGAGCGGTTCACCAGTCCGGCCGGGTCCGCCCACGCCGCCGTACCCTCGATCAGCTCCCATCCCTTCTCGGCGCAAACACGCCGCCCTACGGTGATTGGCGCCGTGCAGAGGGTCGGGGTTTCCGGGTGCTGCCCTGGAGGCGCATAAAGGGACGCCTCGAACGCGCGCCGATCAACGCAGATCGGGGAAAACGTATTGGTCTCGGTTGCGAGCGCCGCCGTAAAAATGCGCAAGGGTTTGCCTTTGTGTTGATCAGCCCATCGGGTTCGGCAGGTAGCCGGTGAAGCCGCATATCTTCCAGCGGCCTTCATGCAGGCGGCAATAATAGAGCGTCTGCCACTGCATCACATCACGCGTACCATCGGCCTTGGTAAGGCCGCCATCGAACTTCTTGCGCACCAGCGCCATTTCGCCTTCGATCTCGATGTCCTCAAGCGTGGTGGTCGTGAAGATGGCGCTACGGGTGTCCTCAGAGAAGGATTGTGTTGCAAAGTCTCGTGCCTGACGCAGCCACTCGTCACGGTAGGCCGACAAAGTCGGAAACGCCAGGCGCCACTTGTCGGGGCTGACTTGCTTGCGTCCGTCGATGCCGAGGAAGCCTTCCTCGACGAAATCATGCTCGACCATCGACCAGTCGGCAGCCAGGAATGCGTCGATATCGCGCGCTACCAGCATCTCCCAGATCGAGTGGCGGGCAGCGTCCGAAGCAGGAAACGGATTTTTGAAAGGATCGCGCATTATCTCCCCCGCATTGAAATTCTTTTCATGAATGCTGTTTTTCGCTGGTCAAATTCCGCTTTCTATGGTGACTTGTCAACTTAATACGAAAATAATTTGCAAGGATCGACCAATGTCCATCAAGCGTTATGGCACGGTTCAAAAGGGTGCCGGCGGCAAGTCCCTCCCCTTTGCCCGCGCCGTCGAAGCAGACGGATGGCTCTATGTTTCCGGCCAGGTTGCCATGGAAAATGGCGAGATCATTGATGGAAACATCGTCGCGCAGACGCACAAGACGATCGAGAACGTGATCGCGATTCTCAACGAAGCCGGCTACGGCGTCGAGCATGTGGTGCGGTGCGGCGTCTGGCTCGACGACCCTCGCGACTTTTGGACCTTCAACGCCATCTATCAGCAATATTTCGGCGACCACCCGCCGGCGCGCGCCTGCGTCCAGTCATCAATGATGGTCGACTGCAAGGTTGAAATCGACTGCGTCGCGTATAAGCCGAAGGATCAGTAGCGCAAAGGACGGGAGAGCTCGGTTGGACATTTTCTCTACATTGCAGGAAGAGAAGCCCCGGCTTTCGCCCTCGGAAACCCGTATCGCGGATATTCTCCTCAATGACTTCGAGTTCGCGGTGAACGCCTCGATCATCGAGCTTGCCGAAAAGGCTGACGTATCGCCGCCGACGGTCACGCGTTTCTGCCGGCGGCTTGGCTGCGAAAGCTTCTCCGATTTCAAGGTCCAGCTTGCCCGAACAGCCTATGTCGGGATGCGATATCTGAAACCTGAGCCGAAAAGCACCAATCCGGGCGATGTCGCGCAAGATATCATAACAAAGGCCCAGAACGCTCTTTTCCTGCTTCATCGTTCACTTGACCTTGCTGCCATCGAGCTTGCCGCCGAGCGACTTGCACGCGCCGACATGATTTATGCCTTCGGTTCTGGTGGCAATTCATCAATGATTGCCAGTGAATTGCAAAACCGCCTGTTTCGCTTCGGCCTGCATGTCACCGCAAGCTCCGATCACGGCATGCAATTGATGATGGCCGCCGCCGCCAAGCAGAACGACGTGCTGATCGGCTCGTCATTCACCGGGCGCAACACCGAGCTCGTGCGTGCCTTCGCTCTTGCGCGCGAGTCGAAGGTGACGACGATCGCGCTCACCCAGAGCAATAGCCCGGTCGCGCAAGCAGCCGAAATCGTCGTGCCGATCGATCTGCAAGAGGGCAACAATATCTTCCGGCCCACCTCGACCCGCATCGCCTATCTGGCGGCGGTCGATATTCTCGCCAGCCTCGTCGCCTATGCCATCCAGCCAAAGGCGGCAGTAGCGCTGCGCCGCATCAAGCAGCAGCTCGTTGCCCACCGCGATGGCGATGACCGGCAACTGCTCGGGGACTGACCATTCCATGCCAGAGAGGGGTAGAGAATGACAAAGACGGTAGCAATCGTGACCGGTGCTGCGGGTGATATAGGCCGTGCGATTGCCGAGCGGCTTGCCGAGGATCACGATGCCATCCTGATGGTCGACATCGACTTTGCCGCCGCCGAGAGGGCCGCCCATGGGCTGGGCGCGGCCGAACGCTTCATCGCCTGTGGCTGTGATGTAACGAACGAGGCAAGTGTTGCCGAGATGGCGAAGCGTGCAGCGACGCTTGGTGCCGTCAGGACGTTGGTCAACAATGCCGGTGCTGCGCGCGCCGTCAGCCTGCACGATACCACTGCGGAAATCTGGCGGATGGACAATGCCCTCAATCTCGAGGCGGCGTTCCTCTGCTTCCGCGCCGTCGAGGGACAGCTCGAAGCGACGAAGGGCTCGGTGGTCAACATTGCATCCGTCAATGGCATGAACGTCTTCGGCCATCCTGCCTATAGCGCGGCGAAAGCCGGACTGCTGCATCTGACCAAACTGATTGCGGTGGAATATGGAAAGCTCGGGATCCGCTCGAATGCGGTTGCGCCCGGCACCGTGCGTACGCAGGCCTGGGAGGCGCGCGCTGCCGCCAATCCCAATGTCTTTGAGGAAGCGCGCCGCTGGTACCCGCTGCAGCGGGTTGTCGATCCCCGGGATGTCGCCAATGCCGTTGCATTTCTGGCCGGCCCGCAGGCCGCCGCCATCACCGGCGTCTGCCTGCCGGTGGACTGCGGCCTGACCGCCGGTCAGGCGGAACTTGCCCGTACCTTTTCGCAATCCGAGCACTACTGAAAGACATAGCAAGAGAGGAACAGATATGACTGTGGCGCCCTACCGCCTGGAGAGTTCGTGGCAGCCGGATGGTGGCCCGAACGGCCGCTTTACCTTTTCCCTTTTCAATCTTTCCGATGTTGCGCTTTCCGGCTTCACGCTGGTCTACACCTCGCTGACGCGTGTCATCGATGCCAAGGCCTGCGAAAATGCCACCTTTGTGCGCCGCAATGCCAATTTTCACGAGTTTGCACCGCCAACCGACTTCGTCCTCGAACCGGGCAAGAGCTGGATTTTCACCGTCAGTGGCCTGCACAGGCCCGCGCGCCACTGCACCGATGGCGCCAAGTCCGCCTATGTGACGCTGACTGATGGCAAGCATGTCACGGTTGGAGTGTCCGACCTGCTGCTTGAAGGTCGCGTCAATGAACCGCCGCCGATGCTTCTCCCGGAAGGCAGGCTCACGCTTCCATTCTCGTTGCAGCCGTGGCCGGCTGAAATCGACGCCAGGCCCGGCGATGGCTTTCCTGTCGTTCTCTATCCCGCCGAAGGATCCTCGGCTGACGACGTGCGCGCCGTCTCAACTGCCCTTTCGCTCTGCCGGCGCCTCTTTGAGAGCGACCACGCACCTTTCAATCTCGTGGCCTCGCCGCAGGGCCAGTCCCTGCAGTTTTCGGTTGATCCGACGATAGCTCCGGAAGGCTACAAGCTTGCCTTCTCGCCCGCGACGATCACGCTATCCTTTGCCGATGCTGCCGGACGGCAATACGGGCTGACTTCGCTTTCGCAACTCCTGCATGGCGCCCGCAGCCATCCACAGACGTTCCGCTTTCCCGTCTCCGGGACAATTTCCGACAAGCCGCGATACGGTTGGCGGGGGTGCCATCTCGACGTTTCACGGCAGTTCTATCCGGTCGCTGATATCAAACGCCTGATCGACATCCTTGCCTGGTTGAAGGTAAACATCTTCCATTGGCATCTGACGGATGATGAGGCATGGCGGCTTGAGATCAAGGCCTATCCGGAACTGACGACGACGGGCGTCTTGCGGGGCCCGGATGAGCCGCTCCTGCCTCAACTCGGCAACAGTGCCGAACCGGTTGGCGGCTTTTATTCCCAGGAGGACGTTCGCGACATTGTCGCTCACGCTGCAAGCTTGAGCGTCGAGATCATCCCCGAAATCGATATTCCGGGCCACAGCACGGCCACCTTGACGGCGCTGCCCGATCTGTCCGACGGACAGGAGGCGCCGGACAGCTATCACTCCGTACAGGGCTATCCGAACAACGCGCTCAATCCAGCCGTCCCCGCGACCTACGAATTCCTCGAGAACGTGCTCGACGAGATGGTCGAGCTTTTCCCCTCCTCCTATCTCCACATCGGTGGTGACGAGGTGGCGAACGGCTCGTGGCTTGCCTCCCCGCTTGCCAAGGCGCTGATGGAGAAGGAAGGGATTTCAGGAACGTTTGCGCTGCAGTCCTATTTCCTCAAGCGCGTGAAGGACATGCTGAGCGCCCGTGGTCGCAAGTTGGCCGGTTGGAACGAAGTGGCTCATGGCGGCGGTGTCGCCGCAGCAGACACGTTGCTGATGGCTTGGGAGAACCCGCAGGTCGGGATCGATCTTGCCAGGCAAGGCTACGAGGTCGTCATGACCCCTGGCCAGGCCTACTATCTCGACATGGTGCAGGCGGAGGCCTTTCAGGAGCCCGGTGCAAGCTGGGCCGGGACAGTGCCGCCGGCCCACACCTATGCCTATGAGGCAGAAGGTGAATTTCCGGAGGAACTGAAGGACAGGATGAAGGGCGTCCAGGCCTGTATCTGGTCGGAGCACTTTCTGTCGCGCGGCTATTTCAACCGGCTGGTCTTCCCACGGTTGCCGGCAATTGCCGAGGCCGCGTGGACGCCGCGGGCGATGAAGGACTGGCATCGCTTCGCCGCGATCGTTCCCCTTAGCCCAAAACTGTGAGGGCCGACGATGCGGATTGCGGTTGGCGGAATTCATACGGAATGCAGCACCTATTCGCCGGTGCTGATGGCGGTCGACGATTTTCGCGTCCTGCGTGCGGCCGATCTCCTTGCTTCCGACTATTTCAGTTTTCTCGATGCGGAAGGGGTTGAACATCTCCCGCTACTTCACGCACGCGCCGTGCCCGGTGGTCCGGTTTCGGCTGTTGCATATCAGGCGTTCAAGGCGGAGTTTCTTGATCGATTGAAGGCTGTCCTGCCGGTCGACGGGCTTTACCTTGCAATGCATGGCGCCATGAATGTCGAGGGCATGGAGGATGCCGAAGGCGACTGGATCGCGGCGGCCCGCTCCGTCGTCGGTCCGGACTGCGTGGTCGCTGCAAGCTATGATTTGCATGGCAATGTCAGTCAGAAGATTGTCGACCAACTCGACATATTCGCGGCCTATCGCACCGCACCGCACATCGACGTCAGGGACACAATGGTGCGTGCCTGGTCGATGCTTGTCGACGCCTTGAGATCCGGCAGACGACCCGGTGTAGCCTGGGCACCGGCGCCGGTGCTCTGGCCGGGCGAGCGAACCTCGACCGAGGACGAGCCTGCAAGAAGCCTTTACAAGACGCTGCCCGACATCGACCGGCGCGCCGGCATTCTCGATGCAAATCTGATGATCGGCTATGTCTGGGCGGACGAACCGCGGGCGAGCGCCTGCGCGGTTGTCACAGCGACCGACAGACAGGCGGCGGCCCGGGCAGTTGAAGAGATCGCCGCATCCTATTGGAATGCGCGGGAAAACTTTGTTTTTGGGCCGGTGACCGGGCCGCTCGAACAAATGCTTGAACTGGCGGAGGAAGCCTCTACAGCGCCTGTGATCCTAGCGGATTCAGCCGACAATCCGACAGGCGGCGGTGTCGGGGATCGCGCTGATGTGCTCAAGGCTTTGCTGGAGCGGCGGTTTGACGGGGCACTGCTTGCCGGCATTACGGATCGGCCGGCTGTCGAGGCGTGCTTTGCCGCCGGCAAGGGCGCAAGGATCGGGCTCGATATCGGTGCGACGCTTGACCCGTCGAGCTCGCCTGTCCACGTGGAAGCAGAGGTTGTCTTCCTCGATGATCCCGGTACCTTTGACGAGCGTCAGGCGGTGGTACGGACCGGAGGGATTACGGTCGTGCTTGCTGGCCGCCGACGGCCCTATCACAACATCGCCGATTTCACGCGCCTTGGGCTCGATCCAAAGTCAGTGCGCATGCTGGTGGTAAAGTCGGGCTACCTCTCTCCGGAACTTGCGCCGATCGCCAACCCGAACCTGATGGCGCTGACGGAGGGGGTGGTGAACCAGGACATCGAAGCTCTGGTGAGCAAACGACGCATCCGGCCGGTCTTTCCCTTTGACCGCGACTTTGCCTATACGCCGCAGGCACGCCTTTCGGCGCGCTGGAATGACTGATTTTTTCCTGGCAGGTTTCGGCCTCGCGTCGAACCTGTTAAGGCGTCTCGATCCGCATCGCCGGTTGATTTCCTTCCCTCGACCCATCATGACCCGTTTTCTGCCTGACGTATTCCGCAACCCGACAGTTCGGGTCAGCATGCTTGCGATCTTCGCCTTTGGCTTTGCCGGCGCGGCGACCTCGCCGTATCAAGCGGTCATCGCGATCCGCGAGCTTGGCCTGAGCAATGGGCTCTACTCGGCGCTGATCTTTGCTGCAGCAGCCGTCAATGTCACCGTCAGCATCCTGCTCGGCAATCTTGCGGACAGACTTGGTGAGTTCCGCAGGCTGATGCTGTCGGTCGCCGTGTTCGGCATCTTCGGCTATGGCGCGGTCTACGTCTTTCCGACACAGGCAACCTTTGTCCTCAGTGCGCTGTTGCTGCTGCCGATCTACAACGCGCTCAATTCCCTGCTCTTTGCCAATGTGCGAGCCACCACCAACGGGATGCCACGCGGTGACGTGGCGACGGTAAACTCGGGCGTGAGAGCGATGATTTCACTCTCCTGGGTGCTGGTCCCAGGGTTTGTCGGCATACTCCTGTCGCGGTCAACAAGCATGCTGCCCGCCTATCTCTTCGCAAGCCTTGCCTGCCTGGTGTGCCTCTGCCTGATCGCCGCGTTCCTGCCACGCCAGAGCGGAACCGACAATGCAGCCACGCATCATCTTTCCTATCTTGCTGCACTCGCAGAAGTCATCTCACCTCGCGTCTTCGTCCGCGTGATCGCGGTGGCGCTGATCAGCAGCACCCTTCACGTGAACGGTGCCATCCTGCCACTGATCGTTACGGGCCCCGCACACGGGACGGTCGGCGATATCGGGATCCTGGTTGGCATCGTTGCCCTGCTCGAGGTGGTCTTCATCGTCGTCTGGGGCCGTGCCCAACGGATCATGAGCCACGTTACGGCGCTGGCGATCGGCACGATCATCTATGTCGTGTACCTTCTGTTGCTCGGCTTTGCCTCTGCGCCATGGCATGTTTACGCCTTGACCCTCATCAGTGGTGTCGGCGCGGCAGCACTCATCAGCATTCCGATCACCTACCTGCAGGATCTGATCGCCGAGCGGCCGGGCCTTGGCAGTGCGTTGATATCCGTCAACATCTTTGTCAGCGCGGGGCTGAGCGCCCTTCTCTTTGCGATCGGCACTGGCGTCAGCGGCTATTCCGGCACGGCAATCATCGGTGCTGCAGCAGGGCTTTGCGGGCTTTTCCTGCTGCTTTTCTTTGACGGCGACAAACGGCGCTGAGACCGGAAAAATCTCCAACCAACCCCCTTCAACTGCAAATGCCCGCCGCGGACTGCGGCGGGCATTTGCTCTCTTGGCTTGGGAGAATAAGCCTCAGATGTTGGCGAGCAACTCGTTGATGCGCTGTTCCATATCGGTGAGCGCTGCATCGATCTCCTTCTGACCGGTGATCGCAGCACTCATTTCCTGGCCGATAATGTCCTGGATCGCAAACTGGCGCTGGACGGAAGACGGCAGCGGAGTGCCGAGCGTGGCGATTGCCGAAATCGTGTCACGATGCGGCAGAGCCTTGAACTGATCGGAAGCCAGAACCGCCTTGACAGCCGGCAGGTGGCCGGTCCGCGACCAGTCGAAGTCGTTGTCGTGGAAGAACTTCAGGAACTTGCCGATGGCAGCTGTCTGCTCGTCGCTGCGATCCTTCTGCGACACTGCCCAGCTGTGGCCGTCGGCATATTGCGCCTTCTTGCCCGGGAAGAGCTGCGGATAGGGATAAACGGCATAGCCGCCGGCGTTCAGCGCGGTACCTGCCTTTTCGGAGGATGCCGTATAGTCGCCGATGACCCAGGTGCCGTTCAGGTGAACGCCGCCCTCGCCTGCGAGGAAGGCGTTGATGCCGGCCGCATAGTCGAGATCCTTGGTGGTATAGCCGTTGTCGTAGATCGCCTTGTACATCTCGAGGACTTTCTTGGCCTCGGGCGTATTGATCTTCACCTGCTTCGGATCGGCAAAGAAGTTCGAATCCTGCTGGAACAGGTAGGTATAAAGATTGCGGGTATAAAGCGCGACTTCGTTCGCCAGGTTCTGGACAAAGTATGGCTTGCCGGTCTTTTCCTTGAACTGCTTGGCCTGAGCCGTGAGTTCATCAACGCTGGTCGGCAACTTCGGCGTGCCGTCGGCGTTGAGGAGATCGGCCTTTTTGAAAAGGTCCAAGTTGATGTGGTACAGCATGGTCCAGTTGTCGATCGGCAGACCGTAGATCTTGCCGTCCTTGGTCACACCGTTCAAGCTGGCATCGGTGAAGTCGGAAGACGCAACGCCAACGGACTTCAGGACGTCGTCCAGCGGCATCAGCAGGCCCTTGGACTGATAGTCAGCCAGTACCGACTGGTGGATAGTGACGATATCCGGCGGGTCGCCGGCAGCAAACTGTGCCGTCAGCTGGTCATAACCCGGCCATTCCACGGTCGTCACCGTCACATGCACATCCGGATTGTCCGCGTTGAACTTGTTGATAAGCGAGGTGATGATACCGCATTCCCCGACAGCCTTGCTGACATCGGTATTGGTGCCGAAGTCGGCATCGCACGCGCCGAAAAAGCGCTGAACCGTCAGTTCGGTGGCGGCAAAAGCCGGGCTTGCGCCGGCAAGGGCAATCACCGAGGCCGCGGCAAGCATGTATTTTCTGAAAGTATGCGTCATTCCAACTCCTCCTCTTTGGGGTTCCCCACCCCTTGACGTGAGCCCCCTCCTCGGGAGCCGGTTGCACTTAAAACGTGGTCTCTGTCGCCAGCCCTAGCGCACGGCGGTACCGGATACGGCCGTCACGATGTATTTCTGGAAGAACAGGTAAAGGATCAGGATCGGCGCGCTGGCGAAGACTGCCTGGGACATCAGGAAGCCGAGACCTTGAGACTGCGCGAAATTCATCTGGGTCGAGGCGATCCCGACGGTCAGCGTGAACATCTCCTTTCGGGTGCCTGAGATCAGCGGCCAGAGATAGTCATTCCAGGCGCTGAAGAAGGTGAAGATGCCAAGCGTTGCCTGCGCCGGAATGGTGAGCGGCAAGAGCACCTTCCAGAAGATCTTGAAGCGGCTGGCGTTGTCGAGCAGGGCCGCCTCGTCCAGCTCCTTGGGGATGGCGCGAAAATACTGCGTCATCAGGAAGACGCCGAAGGGTGCGGAAAGCCCCGGCAGGATCAGCCCCGGATAGGTGTTGTGCAGCTTCAGCCAGCCAAAGATCTGCTGGCGGGCAATCAGCACGGCCTGTTCCGGCACGGCAAGGCCGAGCAGCACGATGACGAAAAGCAGGTTGCGGTAAGGAAAGTTCAGCCGCGCGAAGCCATAGCCGGCAAGCGAGGAAAGGACCAGCGTCGCGAGCGTCAGGCCGCCCGCAACGATGGTGCTGTTTAACACCCAGCGGAAAACCGAGGAGGTGCCGATGACATCGATATAGTTCTTGATCGTGTAGGGCGCGCGGAAGACGGAGTTCATGTCCAGCATGAGTTCCTTGTTGTCCTTCACGGAGAGCGCCACCACCCAGACCACCGGCGCCACCATGACGAGGGCCAGCGCGATCACCAGGCCGAGGATGATGCGGTCGCCCAAGGTGCGGCCGACGATATTGCCCGAGACAGATCCGCTCATCCCTCTTCTCCCTTGCGCCGCGTGGCGATGTACTGCGCCATGGCGGCAATCAGGATCATCATGAACAGGACTTCGGAAGCGGCAGCACCGAGCCCCAGGTCCCACTTGGTGAAAGCGGCCTCGTAGATGTAGAGGACGACCGGCTTGGAGACGTTGTTGGGGCCACCGTTCGTCATCAGCCGCGCCTGGCCGAAAAGCTGGAACTGCAAGACGATCTGGATGATGACGACGAGCACGAAGGTGCGCTTGATCGAGGGCAGCGTGATGTACCAGAGCGTGCGCCAGCGGCTGGCATTGTCGAGAGCAGCCGCCTCGTAGATCTCGCCAGGCACCTGCTGCAGAGCCGACAGGAAGAGCATCATCGGCAGGCCGATGCACCACCAGACGGTGGCGATCGCAATGCCGATCATGGCAAGCTGCGGATCGGAGAGAAAAGCGGGCGCAGTCGCCCCGAACCAGCCGTAGATCGTCGCCAGCAAACCGAAATTGCCGATGAAGACGATCCGCCAGATCAGCGTCACGATCGTCACCGAAAGAACGGAAGACGAAAAATAGAAGGCGCGCAGCACGGCGGCGGTGCGGGTGCGGCGGTTGAGCGCCAGCGCCAGCATCAGGCCGATGATCGCGAGCGCCGGTACCGTCAGGAAGACGAAATAGAAGGTGTTGCCGATCGCCTGCAGGAAGATGCGGTCGTTATAGAGGCGGATATAGTTGGTCAGGCCGACAAACTTGCCGACGCCAAAGGCGTCCGCCTTGTGCAGGCTCAGCCAGATGCCCCAGAAAAGCGGCACGACGAGAAGGGCCACGAAGACGAGGAGATAGGGCGCGACGAAGAGGGCATTGCGCCATTGCGGCGCATTGATGTTCTGGATGTTGCGCCGTTCGGCGGCCGTAGCCGTCGCATCGGCACGATCGAGTGCCGCCTCAGCCATGACCGGCCTCCTCATTGTGCCAGGCGTGACCGGCATCATCGAAGAGATGCGTGCGCGTCCCGTCGAGCGTCAGCCCCACCTCGTCGCCGATTGCCACGCGGCTGTTGCCGATGTCCTCGGCAATGACGACGCTGCCATCCTTGAGGCGCGTATAAAGAAGGGTGCGATCGCCAAGACGCTCGAGGACATCCACCTTGCCCGTCGTCGTCGCAGCAACGCCGTTGGCGAGCTTGACGGCCTCTGCACGAATGCCCAGCGAGTACTCGCCACCCTTGACCCCAGCTGCGCGGATGGCGGTCTTGAGTTGCGTGCCGTCGGGAAGCCTTGCGCGCAGGAAACCGTTTTCTTCCGACAGGGCGACGGTCAGGAAGTTCATGGTCGGAGAGCCGACAAAAGTGGCGACGAACCGGCTGGCCGGACGCGAGTAGATCTCCATCGGCGTGCCGATCTGCTCGATCTTGCGATTGTTCATGACGACAATGCGGTCGGCGAGCGTCATTGCCTCGATCTGGTCATGCGTCACGAAGATCATCGTCGATCTCACCCGATTGCGCAGCTGGGCGAGCTCGACGCGGGTGCGAACGCGCAACGCCGCATCGAGGTTGGACAGCGGCTCGTCGAAGAGGAACGCCTTCGGTTCCTTGACGATGGCGCGGCCAATGGCGACGCGCTGGCGCTGGCCGCCGGACAGCTGGCCGGGCTTGCGCTCCAGGAGGTGGCCGATCTCGAGCATGCGGGCTGCTTCGGCAATTCGCTTCGAGATCACATCGCTCGACAGGTTGATGTTGCGCAGTCCGAAGGCCATGTTGTCGGCGACCGTCATATGCGGGTAGAGCGCATAGGACTGGAACACCATGGCGATGTCGCGCTGACCGGGCGGCAATGTGTCGATGCGCTCGCCATTGATGGAGATCGTGCCGCCATCCACGCTTTCGAGCCCAGCAATCATGCGCAACAGCGTCGATTTTCCGCAACCCGACGGCCCCAGGAAGACCAGGAACTCGTTGGCCTTGATCGACAGTGACAAGCCGTCGAGGACGGTCATCGAGCCGTAGCGCTTGGTGACATTCTGAATTTCGATATTGGCGGTCATCCGGCTGCTCCTGGATTGCAGTCAGAACCCGAAAAACCGATATGGACACATGGCAGGCATGCTGAGAGCGAGTATGCATCCGCTTTTATCGGCGAATGTCCCTCAGTCAGTGATAGTGCCAGAACAGAAGCTGTCGCTCCCATCTCTTCCTCCCAGTGGCACGTCAAAACCGGTGCGCTGACGTTAAATCATACAATTGCTTTGTCAACACATCGTTTGATATGTATCAGCAAAGCGGATTTATATTATGCCTGCAGGCGGATCATCCTGTAGGACAGCGGCGCGATCCTGGCGCTGAGCCTGCCATCGGCAAAGCTCGTGCCCGTGACGGCCTTCGCCACGACGTTGTCGGGCTTGTCGGCGGTATTGGTGATGTTGAGATCCGCATGGGCCACGACCTGATCGTCGATGACCCGCAAGGCGCCGAATTCGAGCAGGCTCGCATCGAGATCGAGCGTCTCGGTTCCGTGGCGGTTGACGATGAAGAAGGTCACCGTCTTCTTGTCCGCATCATGGACCGCCGATACGTCGAGGTAGGGCACATCTCCAAGGTCGTCAACCTTGTAGCTCGGGCTGTCGACCATCAGTTTCAGCGCAGTTCCACGCCCGTAGACGGAAGCGAAATAGTAGGGATAGAAGATTGTCTGACGCCACGCCGGGCCGCCCGGGACCGTCATGATGGGTGCAATGACGTTGATGAGCTGCGCCAGGCAGGCAATTTTGACGACATCGGCGCGATTGATGAAGGTGTTGAGAATGCAGCCAACCTGGAGCACGTCCTCGAAGTTGTAGTCGTCTTCCAGAAGGGCCGGCGCATGCGGCCAGCCATTGGCGCCGGCAAGCGTTGCCTTATCGCGCTCCTTGGAGTGGTACCAGACGTTCCACTCGTCGAAGGAGATATAGACGTTCCTTGACGAGCGCTTCTTCGCCTTGACGTAATCGATGACGCCTGCGACCGTGCCGATGTAATTGTCCAGCTCGATGCTGCGGGCGAGATAGTTGGCCGTGTTCTTGGCGCGGTTTTCGAAGTACATGTGCAGCGAGATGTAGTCGACCTCATTGTAGGTGTGGTCGAGGACAGTTGCCTCCCACTCCGGATAGGTCGGCATGTGTGCGTTGGACGAGCCGCAGACGACGAGTTCGAGGGAGCTGTCGAAGGCGCGCATGGCCTTGGCGGTTTCATGTGCCAGACGGCCATATTCGTCCGCCGTCTTGTGGCCGATCTGCCAGGGTCCGTCCATTTCGTTGCCGAGGCACCAGAGCTTGACGTCCCAGGGCTCCTTTCTTCCGTTGGCAATGCGCTTGTCACTCCACTCGCTACCGCCAGAATGATTGACATATTCGAGGAAGTTGCGCGCCTCGTCGAGGCCACGCGAACCGAGGTTGACGGCCAGCATCATCTCCGTATTCGCCGAGACACACCACTCGGCGAATTCGTGGATGCCGACCTGGTTGCTTTCGGATGTATGCCAGGCAAGGTCGAGGCGGGTCGGACGGTCTTCCTTGGGGCCGATGCCGTCTTCCCAGTTGTAGGCCGAGACGAAATTGCCGCCCGGATAGCGTACGATCGGAACATTCAATTCCTTGACGAGATCGATGACGTCCCGGCGCATGCCGTTCTCGTCGGCGGTCGCATGATCCGGCTCGTAGATGCCCGTATAGACGGCCCGACCGAGATGCTCGATGAACGAGCCGTAAAGGCGCGGGTCGATGTCCGAGATCGTGTATTTGCTGTGCGCTGTAACCGCGGCCTTCATGAGATCCTCCACTGTATCGTCATTTGTGATTTGTATCACAATTTGAGATGAATAAAGCGGAAGCCCGGGGCGGGGTCAAGACCAAAATGCAGAAAATCGGACAGACTTACCGAGTCTTGAGACGCAGCAGAATGTCCTGGTCGTAATTGCCGAATCCACGCCCGAAGATGTTGATGCCGCCAGGATGTTTGGCGTTGTCGCGCACACCGATGCGCAAACGGATCGAATGATGTTCGTCGAGCTTCAGGTCAGCGAGCGTGATCTCGGAAATGCGCAATCCATCGACAAAGGCGCCGTCGTCATTGATGCGGAAGTTCTTCAACTTGCCGTACTGCGATCCCTTCAGTTTCCACCAATCCGGGGTGAATACACCGCGTTTGTCGCCAAAATCACCCGGAGACGTCCAGGTTCCGATATCGACCCCGTTGACCGTCAGGGTTATGTCGGAGGGCCAGTCGGCGCTGGTACCGGGAACCTCGGAGCTTAGCTCCATCAGGAACTCGATTTCGCGGATGCTGGTATTCGTCAATCGCGCATTGTTGGGAAACTGATATTCAACATGCCCGCGTGTGAACCAGATGAGCCCCGCCTTCATGCGGTCGGGATCAAGGAAGGTATTGGGCACATCGAGCAACCCGATGATGCCGTCGGCCGAGCAAAGTCCGCAAGGCGCCGTCACCTCGAAGCTCGTATAGAGACCAAGTGGCATCGATACCTCGATCGCGTCTGGTTCAGTTTCCTTGATTTCATTCTTGAAGACCACCAGGATCTCGTCATAAACGCTGCGGCAGACCTTCTGATTGCCCTTGCGGGCCTTCTGGGTTTCCGTGTGGATAAGCCCCGCCTCTTCCAACATCTGGACGTTGGTCGACACGCTGGATTGCGGCAGATCAAGGATATCAGCTATTTCGTTGACGTTGAGCGCGCCCTTCTCGTGCAGAAGCTTCAACACCGCCACGCGAGCCGGCGATGCCAGTCCCTTGAGGATAGGCATACCCTCTTCGGGGTCGACGACAAGGAAGCTGCGGCTCATGGGGCTCCGATCGGCACAGGAAAAGATTACGCAATTGGTTCTATATCAGAGATATTGATTTAATCAATCGGGCTGCCGACTTTATGTGCCCGATAGCAAAAGTCCCGCGGCGATGCCGCGGGACCTCTTGGGGCCGTGACCGGGAGAGAGATGGTCAGGCGGCCTGAACCTTGCGGCCGGTGCGCGCCCATGCAGGCAACCAGTCACCGTGGGCGGCCAGCAGTTCGTCCACCATCGACCAGATCTGGTCGAGGTCGAGTTCGGCCGCTGTATGAGGATCCATCATGGCGGCGTGGTAGATATGCTCGCGATTTTCCGTCATCAGCGCCTGGACCGTCAGCTCCTGGACATTGATGTTGGTGCGCATGAGTGCTGTGAGCTGCGGCGGCAGGTTGCCGATGAACGTCGGCTGGATGCCGGATGCATCAACGAGGCACGGCACTTCGGCGGCGCAATTGGACGGCAGCGAGGTGATGCAGCCATTGTTGCGGACGTTGCCGTAGATGACGGACGGCTCACCCGTCCATACCGAATTGATGATCGAGGACGCGTATTCCTTCGACTGCTTGACCTCGATCTTGTCGGCCGAACGGTAGGCCTCGGCCTGCCCCTTCCAGCGCTCGATCTGTTCGATGCAGCGCTTCGGATATTCGTCGAGCGGAATGCCGAACTTCTCGATCAGATCCTCGCGGCCCTCCTTGATGAAGTAAGGCGTATACTCGGCAAAATGCTCCGAGCTTTCAGTGACAAAGTAGCCGAGACGGGTCAGCATCTCGTAACGGACCTTGTTCGGGCAACGCGGGTTCCAGCCGGGCTTCGGCGCACGGCCTTCGCGATAGGCGCGCACGAGATCCGGATAGAGATCCTTGTAGGAGCCATCTGGCTGGCGATGCTCGAACTTCAGATAGAAGGCCATGTGATTGATGCCGGCCGAACGGTAACGGATATCCTCGTAGGGAATGTCGAGGTCGTGGGCCAGTTCCATTGCCGTGCCCTGCACGGAGTGGCAGAGACCGACCTGCCTGATCGTGGGATATTTTTCCGCGATCGCCCAGGTATTGATCGCCATCGGGTTGACATATTGCAGCATGATCGCCTCGGGGCAGACAGCGAGCATGTCCTCGCAGATCTTCCAGAGATGCGGCACTGTTCGCAGGCCCCGCATGATGCCGCCAACGCCAAGCGTATCGGCAATCGTCTGTCGCAGGCCGTATTTCTTCGGGACTTCGAAGTCGGTCACGGTGCAGGGCTCGTAGCCGCCGATCTGGAAGGCGACGACGACGAAGTCGGCGCCAGCCAGGGCCTTGCGCTGGTCTGAATAGGTTTCCGCCTTGGCCTTGACGCCAAGCGTCGAGATCAGCTTGTTGACAACGATGGCGCTTTCTTCGAGGCGCTGCGGGTTGATGTCCATCAAGGCGATGGTCGCACCCGACAGCGCCGGGCGCTGCAGCACGTCGCCGACGATGTTCTTCATGAAGACGGTGGAGCCAGCTCCGATGAACGTGATCTTTGGATTTCTTGCCATTATAACCTCCGGCATGTGCAATCAGGCGACCTCGAAAGCGGCTTTGACGAGCCGTTCCGTGTAGGCGGTCTTGGGATTGGTGAGAACTTCGTTGACGGGCCCCTCCTCCATGATCTTGCCATGCTGCATGACGATCACACGGTGGCAGAGGGCGCGCACGACCTTGAGATCGTGCGAGATGAAGAGGTAGCTGAGGCCGCGCTCGTCCTGCAGCTTGCGAAGCAGTTCGATGATCTGGGCCTGGACCGAAAGGTCGAGCGCCGAGGTCGGTTCATCGAGCAGGATGAACTCCGGCTCGAGCGCGATGGCGCGAGCGATCGCGATGCGCTGGCGTTGACCGCCGGAAAATTCATGCGGGAAACGCGACAGGATATTGCCCGGCATGCCTGCCGCAATCAGCGCCTCGCGAACACGATCGAGCCGCTCTGCCCTGGTCGCGCCCAGTTGGTTGACGACCAACCCTTCCTCGATGATCTGGCCGATCGTCATGCGCGGGTTGAGCGAGGAGAACGGATCCTGAAAGACGACCTGCATGCGTGAGCGAAGCGGCCGCATCTCGGCCCGGGATTTGCCATGGAGCGGCAGCTTGTCGAAGAAGATCTCTCCGCCATCAGGGTCGTTCAGTCGAAGCAGCGCCTGTCCGAAGGTCGTCTTGCCGGAGCCGGACTCGCCGACAAGACCCAGCGTTTCGTGACGTCGTAGCGTCAGGTTCAGGCTGTCGACGGCGACCAGTTCCTTCAATTGCGGTTTGAAGAAACTGCCATGGCGCATCATGAACGAGACCCTCACGTCGCGCGCCTCGAGGATAATGTCAGATCCTTCGGGCAACGGATTGGCCTGCCCACGCGGCTCGGAGCCAAGAAGATGCCTGGTGTAGGCGTGCTGCGGATTGGCAAAGAGGCGCTCCGTCGTGTTGTGCTCGCGCATTTCACCATGCTGCATGACGTAGACATAGTCGGAGAACTTCTGCACCACCGTGAGGTCGTGAGTGATGAGGATCACCGCCATTCGCAGTTCCGTCTGGAGGCTGCGAATGAGATTGAGGATCTGGGCCTGCACGGTGACGTCAAGCGCCGTCGTCGGTTCGTCTGCAATCAGCACATCAGGATCGTTGGCAAGAGCCATGGCGATCATCACACGCTGGCGCTGCCCGCCCGACAGCTGGTGCGGATACTGCCTCAGCCGCGCTTCCGGATCGGGAATCTGTACATGGTTCAACAGCTCCAGGGCCCGTGCCTCGGCTTGTTTGCGGCTGATCTTGCGGTGGACACGGATCGCTTCAATGATCTGGCTGCCAATCGTATAGATCGGATTCAGTGAACTCATCGGCTCCTGGAAGATCATCGAGATCCGGTCGCCGCGCAGTTTGCGACGCTGACGCTCAGAAAATGTCAGGATGTTGTTGCCGTCATAGTGGACGCTCGACTTGTCCGAGACGGTTGCACGCTTGGACAAAAGCCCCATGACCGTGCGGGCAGTCACGGACTTGCCGGAACCCGATTCGCCGACAATGGCGATCGTTTCGCCGCGGTAAAGCTGAAAGGATATATCCTTCACCGCGTCGACGATGCCGTGCTCGACCTTGAACTTGACGCCGATATTGCGGGCGTCGATGACGGGTTTTTCCTGATGCGCCTCGTGGTCGTGGCGCACCGGCGGAGCGAAGGAATTGACGAGTGAGAGAGCCATCTTCATCACCTCAATAAGGATCGACCGCGTCGCGCAGACCGTCGCCCAGTGCATTGAAGGCGAAGACGGTGACCAGCACGAAGCCGACAGGCGCCAGGATCCAGGGGTAGGTCCCGATCACGGAGTAATTTGCGGTATCCTGCAGCATCAGGCCCCAGGAAATCAGCGGTGGCTTTACGGCGAAGCCGAGGAAGCCGAGGAACGATTCCAGCAACACGACGCTCGGGATATGCAGGGTGACCGCAACGATCACGTGGCTCATCACGTTCGGGAAAATGTGCTGGAAGATGATGCGCCGGTCAGTGGCGCCAACCGCCATGGCAGCGCGCACATAGTCTATACGGGCGAGTGCCAGCGTCTTCCCGCGAACTTCGCGCGACATTTGCGCCCAACCGAGTGCCGACATGACGACGATGACAAATGCCAGGAACACATTGGTTGGTGCGGTGACCGGGATCAGCGACGTCAGGGCCAGATAAAGCGGCAACTGCGGGAAGGCCAGGACGATTTCCACGAAACGCTGCACCCATGCATCGAAGGTTCCGCCGAAATAGCCCGAGACCATGCCAACGGTTGTTCCGACAATGGTGACAATGAAGACCACGGTCAGCGCGATCATCAGCGAGATGCGTGAGCCGATGATGGCACGCGAGAGGATGTCACGACCAAACTTGTCGGTTCCGAGGAAATGGACCGGTTGGCCATCGACCGAACCGAAGAAGTGCCGGTCGGCAGGAATGAGGCCAAGGAGACTGTATTCAGCGCCTCTCACGAAGAAGCCGAGATAGCGCGGGTTGTTGTAGTCCGGCCCGACGATTGGCTGGAACGTGACCGGATCGAGTTCCTCGGATTCGCCGAGCGCATAGACGCGAGGCGGAAAGGCGAAGTTGCCGTCTTTGTCGCGCAGGCTGACAAGCTGAGGCGGGGCGAAGCCAACATCGGTCGCCTTTGGATCCATCGGCGCGAAGAAATCCGCAAAGATTGCCATGAAGAGCAGCAGACCGACGAGGATTAGGCCCATCATGCCTGTCCAGGAACGCCGCAGCCGGCGCCAGACGAGCGAAAGATAGCTTTCATTGCCGTTATGCGGGTGCTTGGTGATTTCCTCGTGCGGTGGCGGAGGAGCTGAATCGAAGGCGAGCATGTCAGGCTCCTCCGTACTGGCGGACGCGCGGGTCCAGCATGGCAAGCAGCATGTCCGCAATGATGTTGCCGACGATCAGCGTGGCGGAAAGCACCATCATGAAGGTGGCCGTGACGTAGACGTCGCCGATTGCCATGGAGCCGACGATCGCCGGTCCGACGGTTGGCAGCGAGAAGATGATCGCGGTCTCGATCTCGCCGGTCAGCATGTAGGGAAGCACGACGCCCTGATACATAACGAGCGGATGCAGCGCGTTCGGAACTGCGTGGCGCATGACAACAGCACTGCCGGAGAGGCCCTTGGCGCGAGCCGTTTCAACATATTGCGCGTTCAGCGTATCGAGCAGATTGCCGCGCATGACACGCATGTTGTAGGCGAGCCCGCCGAAGGTGGCGATGGCGACGACCGGCCAGACATGGCTGACGAGATCGACGAACTTTGCCCAGGACCATGGAGCCCCGCCAAATTGCGGCGAGAAGAAGCTGCCGATTTCCGAGACGTTGAACTGGAAGACCAGGAGGTAGACGATGATCAGCGCCATCAGGAAGCGCGGCACCGTCATGCCAAGGAAGGAGATGCCGGAAAGAAGGCTGTCGATCCAGCTATACTGACGGGTTGCGGCCCAGATGCCGAAGCCAATGCCGAGCACGGATGCGAAGATATGGCAGACGAGGGCCAGCGCCAGCGTGCGCGGCAGGCGTTCGGCCACGACATCGGCAACAGGCTTGTTGTAGAACATGCTGTAGCCGAAATCGCCGCGGGTAATGATGCCCTTGATCCAGTTGACGTACTGGATGACCATCGGTTGGTCGAGGCCGTGGGCGATCCGGTATGCCTGGGCCTGTTCATCTGCCTGCGCGAATGAGGCACCACTCTGATTGATCAGCTGCGAACGGATGTAGTCGGCATAGTCACCGGGCGGAGCCTGGATGATCGCGAAAGTCACGATGCTCAAAATGATGAGGACGGGAATCGCAGAGGCTATGCGCACGAGCAGGAATCGTAACATCGGACGGTTCGCTTCTCCTTGCCGCCGGTCGCGCCTGTCGGTGCGGCTGGCTTGTTGATATTGCCCGGCCGCGCTTCACGCGCGACCGGAGTCCTCGTTGGGAGGGGAGTTCTTAGTTGTTCGGACCTTTGTCGCCAGGCTTGCCAGGCAGCTGTTCGGGGAACAGCTCGTATTTGCCCTGCTTGTCGGCGGCCACCCACAGACGCTCGCGGATGACGGAATCCTCGGCCCAGTTGAACATGAAGATCGGAGTACCCGCAGGAACGTTCGAGAAGCGCTTGTTGACGATCAGGGCACCCGGATATTCCGTGAGGCCAACCGTATCGACATTCTCGGTCGCAACCTTCTGGTACTGCTTCATCAGCTCGACCTTCTCGTTGTTGTCCTGACTGCTCTGGAACTTCGTGATGATATCAACCATCTTCTGTTCGTAGGGCATCACGTCAACCTTGCCGTCCTTGCCGGCACGATGTTGCCAGCTCGTACGCGGACCGACAGGCGCCAGCTGCTCGGTGTTCTGGACGACCGAGGCAAGCTCGGGCGAGCTGCGCTGGATCAACCAGTCGAAACGGCCGGCGTAGTGGGCGTCGTCACGCTTCGGGCCATCCAACGCATTGAGAATGACCTTCAGGCCGAGCTTTTCCATCTGGCCGATGACACCCTCGGCAAGGCTCTTGTCCGTGGCGTAGCCATTGTTGACCAGAAGCACGATTTCGATGTTCTTGCCGCCTTCCGTTCCCGCCGGGAAGTTCAGGAAGCCATCGCCATCGGTGTCTTTCAGGCCGACCTTGGCGAGCAGTTCCTTCGCACCTTTGAGGTCGAACGGATAATAGACCACGGATTTGCGATCATAGAAGCTCGTGCCCGATGAGAGGCCGCCGGGATAGATCGCCGTGAATGGACCCTTGACCAGCGAGTCGCCGATTGCCTTGCGGTCGAGACCCATGGTGACTGCCTTGCGGAAGTCTTCGTTCCGGTTCAGTTCACGGATTGCCTGGCCACGGGCATCAGGGTCGCCCCATCCGTTTGCGGAGAGGTTCATGCGCATGTTGTAGCCGATCAGGCGGGGGCCGAAGGCCAAACGTGCCGGTGCCGTCTTTTCGGCTGCGCGCTTCAGCGAAGCCACGAAATTTTCGGGCTGCTCAAGATTGGAGAAGTCGCCGGAACCGGCAACGGCCTGCACGTCACGATCAGCCCAGGTGGACAGCTTGTAGTGCAACTCGTTGAGATAGGGCAGCTGGTTGCCCTTTTCGTCGACCTTCCAGTAGTAGGGGTTGCGGCGCATGACGATAATGTCGTCGGGACGGTATTCGACCGGCACCCAGGCACCCATGACCGGCATGTTCATGAATTCCGGCGGGAAGGCATTCTTAAACTGGTCGTAAGTGTTCTTCGAATACTTCGGATGCTGCGGCTTCAGGATATGCGACGGGCCCGGGCAGAAGCTCGGATAGGCCATGGTGTAGAGATACTGCTTCGGGAAAGCATCCTTGAAGGTCCATTCGACGGTGTAATCGTCGATCTTCTTGAGCGTCGTTCCCTCGCCGAAGGCCTCAGGCGATGCGCCGCCTCCAAGCGGCGAGACGTTCGGATCGATGACTTCGTCGTCCCAGTAGAACATGATGTCGTCGGCGTTGAACGGCGCGCCATCCGACCACTTGGCACCTTCAACCAGATGCATGGTCAGCTTGTGGCCATCCGGCGACCAGTCCCAGCTCTTGGCAAGGTTGGGAAGCGGCTCGGTGTCCTTTGCTTCGACCTGGAAGAGCGGCGCGGTGCGCGTCAGGCACTCCGACAGGCCGATATCGATGCCGCCCCAACCCTGTGTCTGGCCGGCGCCATAGTTCCAGCCTTCCGGCCGGCCGCCGATGACATGGCGCATCGTGTCGCCATAAACGCCGATGCCATCGACCATGTTGTCGGTCTTGAAGACGAGAGGTTCCTTGGGCAGTCGATCCTTGACGGGCGGCAGCTTGCCGCTGTCGACGAAGTTCTTCGTGACCCAGTCCGGCTCGTGATACGCCGGAAGTGCCTTGAATTCCTCGATGGAGTCTCTCGATACGTATTTGATCTTGCCTTCCGCCGGAAACTGCGGCGGAACAGGCGGTGTCGTCGGCTCGGAAGCATAGGCGTTCAATGCCGAGACCGAGACGCTCAGCGCCAGTCCGGCAAGAATGCCAAGGTTGCGGATATTACTCATCGTCTCTCCCTTTGTTTTTCGGGGTGCTTGTGGCAACCCCGCTTCTCCTCAAACGATCCGGCGACGGGCCTTCGGCGATGAGTTCCCTCCCGGAGCCCCATCGCCACCCGTGTCCGAAAGCTTCAGACGGCCTGCTTGAGTGCAGCCTTTTCGGCCCGCAGCTCGTCGATGGAACGGACGTTGCGACGGGCGGCACCTGCCCAGTCGCGGGTCTTGACAGTCGATTTCGCCAGACGTTCCTTGGCAGCCGGGATTGCATCCGCATATTGCGGCAACCAGCGCGCCTGGGCGACGACCATCTCGTCGACCATCTGCCAGACCTCCTCCGGCGTCGCGACGGCACCGACCAGCGGATCGTGCAGAACGGCGAGCTTCAAAAGGTCGATATCGCCGCTGATGGCCGCATGAACCGACATGCGTTGAACGTTGATCGACGCCATGCAGGTGGCCGCGCATGCTTCGGGGATCGTGATACCGGAAACCATGTTGATGCCGAAGCGGTCGACGAAGCCGGGGGACTCGATAATCGCATCGGCTGGCAGGTTGGTGATGATCCCATTGTTCTTGAGGTTGAAGTGGCCGCGGTAGACACGTCCGGTTTCGAGGGCTTCAAGAATATGGCTCGCATGCTCGTTTGAACGCTTGGCCCGATCGATCGGTTTTGATGCCGACTCCAGGAATTGCGGGAATTCGGTTTCGAACCAGTTGCGGGTCTCGGTGGAGTGACGAAGATAACCGCCGGTTTCGCCGTGGATCCAGTCGGACATGTCGATCCACTTGGTGATCTCGTCGGGGCGCTTGCGGTACCAGGGAAGATACTCGGACAGATGGCCGTTGCTTTCGGTGGAGTAGACCCCGAACCGCTTCAGCACGTCGATGCGCAGCTTTTCCTGCTGCGAGAAGACGGGATGGGCTTCGAAGGCGGCAACCAACTCGTCCTTGCCGATCTTGCGGCCGTTGAGTTTGAGATCGACAAACCAGGTCTGGTGGTTGATGCCAGAGCAGATGTAGTCGAGTTCGGAAGGCGATTTCGCGCCGAGCACCTCAGCGATCTGTTCGGCGCCATGCTGGACCCCATGGCAGAGACCGACCGTATCGACCTTGCCGTATTCAATGGCGGCCCAGGTATTCATTGCCATCGGGTTTGCGTAGTTCAGGAACTTCGCGCCCGGCTCTGCGACTTCACGGATGTCTTTGCAGAAATCCAGAATGACAGGAATATTGCGCTGGCCGTAGAGAATGCCGCCGGCGCAGATCGTATCGCCGACGCACTGGTCGATGCCGTACTTCAGCGGAATGCGGATGTCATCTGCGTAGGCTTCCAACCCGCCGACGCGCACGCAGCTGATGATATAGCGCGCACCCGTCAGTGCCTCGCGGCGGTTCGTGGTCGCCGTAACCCTGGTTGGCAGCTTATTGGACGAAACGATCGTGTCGAGGATCTGCTTGATCATCTGCAGATTATGTTCGCTCATGTCGGTAAGCGCGAACTCGACGTCCTGGAATTCCGGCACACAGAGGATGTCGGTGAACAGTTTTTTTGTGAAGCCGACGCTGCCTGCGCCGATGATAGCGATTTTGAAACTCATGATCCTTGCCTCAATGCGATCAAATTTGCCGGCGCTGAACGATGAGAAGAAGAAATGGACCGGGACTTGCGCCCGACACCAAAAAAGGCCAGAAATCCGGCTTATTCTCCTCCCTGCCGCTCCTCGGTGCAGGCGGTGTTCTCTCTCTTGGGGGCGGATTATGCGCATATTCGGCGGGGCCGCCAGAGAAGGATTATGCTTTCATGGGTAATTTTGTGCTGCAAAAATTGATTGACAACGGGCCGGTCATGAGGACCGTGTCGCTGCCGCGTGGCCGCCAGAGCCTGCACACAATGCCGACCAGCACAGGCTACGAGATCCGAGAAAATGCGACCTACGACTGGGATGGCAGAAAGCGCGGCCAAACACCGTTCACCGTCCTGCAACATACGATCAAAGGCGCGGGCAACCTGCGTTACGAGAATCGCCAGCTTCGCGTGAAAGAAGGCGAGACACTGCTCGTGCTCGTCCCGCACAATCACCGCTATTGGCTTGAAGATGGGGACCGCTGGGAATTTTTCTGGATTTCGATGAATGGCGAGGAGGCGCTGCGCATCCACCGCTCGATCCTCGCGGTGACCGGACCGATCCTGAAACTGCAACCGCAAACGATCGAGCATTTGGCAGATTGCAGTCTCCGGCTGATCAATGGCGCGGAGACGCCGGGCCTGGCTTCGGCAATCGCCTATGAGGCGGCCATGGCGCTGTACGACGATGTCTTCGGTTCGCATCCTGTTTTCAGTGAAGAATACCGGACGATGCAGCATGTCATCGACTACATCATGGCGAATTTGGAACGTCCTCTGCCGGTCGAGGATCTTGCGCGGGTCGCAGGCCTCAGCCGGGCACATTTCTCGCGAATGTTCGCAGCCAACGAGGGCCTGCCGCCGGCCGAGTTCGTCCTGCAGAAACGACTGAAGCGGGCCGTCAAACTGTTGACCAAGACCGCGAACATGCCCGTCAAGGAGGTCGCAATCCGCTCAGGCTTCGAGGACGCGAACTATTTTTCCAAGGTCTTTCGGCGCATCTATGGCACGAACCCGACCGAGTTTCGTACCACGGGCATGTATGCGAGCGTCGGCAGGCAAGGCTGACGCCCGCCTTACAGGCGGCCCTGCCCTACGGCCCACTGCTATAGGCAAGGCTCGGATACCAGCTCGGCGGCCGCCCATCCGGCGTTGTGTCGAGCACGGTCCACAGAGGCATGAAATCCGGCGCGCCGCGCGGATCCTGGCCGGGATCGGCGGTTGCGGGGCCCATTTCCGGGTTCCAGAAGTGATGGATGACGCCATCCTTGATCGTGAAGACGTTATAGGCAGCGTCATCGCCGCCATCAGGACCAATGGCGTGATAGTCGCGACTGAATTCGTCCGTCGTGTCGGAGTAGAGTGGCAAGTGATGCCAGCCGCGCTCCTTCTTGAACGCCAATAAACGTTCAATCGGCGAGCGTGCGACGACGGCAAAGGCGACCTGCTGGCAAATATCGGGGACTTCTCCGTCGAGCGCCGACAGCATGGACGTGCACATCGGGCATGGTCGTTCGCGTTGCGGCCCATACATGTAGCTGTAAATCACCAATGTGGATTTGCCCCCGAACAGGTCTCTCAAGGTAACCTCGCCATCGGCGCCCTGGAAGCGATAGTCCTTCCGGACCTGACCGCCTGGCGGCAGTGCGCGGCGCTGCTCGGCAACGCGTTCGATATGTCGGCGCAACTCGATTTCCTCGGCGAGCAATTCATCGCGGGCCCGCCGATACTCGGGGCTTTCGTTCGGAAAACTGAGGCCGTTTCTTCTGGCCAGCTCCCGCGCGGAAACAAGATTGTTCGCATCCATCACATCAACTCCTCCAGATATTGAAAGGACGACTGGGCGGATTTCGAAACCGCCGTCCAACAAGGAACGTTTGGGGACGGCCAGAATCGACAACACGTTCTGACTTTTTCATGGTCCCGCAAGGTTTCCTTTCCCAGGCGCTTGATTTTGCTAGCCTACTATCCGCTTTGCAAATGGACCATATTCGCTTGTCTCAGGCTGTGGCCCCCTTCCCCGCTCCGATTTGCGACCTATGTCCTCCTTGTCCTTCATCTCCTGGAAGGACGAGGGAGGCTTCGAGGCATCGTGGCAACCGGTGCTTCGAACCCTCCCTCCAATGGCGGCCCTTCATGCCCTGGCTCGAAGCAGTCGCACTTTTCTGGATATGCGATAGCGGCGGGTCTATAGCGTGGCTTTCGGCGTGAGCGTCAGTTCGGATCCATAGGCATCGCGCAGCTCTTCATCCCCGGCTTTGCGGTCTTCGGCCTTGTGCAACAGGGCTGATCTGAAGCCGCGCGCGTGTGTCCCGGCGATTAAAGTCACGTCGGAATTTCCCGGATTGTCGGAGCGCTCGAACCAATCGACGGCATGGTGGAGAAAGTTCATTTCGAACGCTCTGTTGGTGACACCATGGCCAACGACGATCAGGTCGTTGTTGTCATCGCGCACGTCATTCGTCACGGTTTGAAGGAATAGACGAAGCCGCTGGGCCACATCCGCCCTGCTCTCGCCATCCGGTGGCCTTGCGTAGAACTTCCCGCTGTTGCTCCGCAATCTCGCCCATTTCTCGAACTCATCAGGAAATTTCTGTCTTCGCTCCGCGTGGTCATAGATTTCGGTGAAGAGACCGAAATCCTGCTCGCGCAACAGGTAGTCCTCACGAACGCTCCTGACCAATCCGGGAGGCAGCGCCTCCAGCAAGGCGTCCTTGCTTTGCCGCGTCCGCATATAGGGAGAATACCAGACGTCAAGTTGTCGTATCTGTCCGCGCGGCAATTCGGCAAGATAGGCTGCGATCGCTCGCCCGGCCGCCAGTGCTTGCCGATACCCCCACTGCGTCAACGGAACATTATGGTCGCCGAACTGCCGGTAGGCTTGTTCATTGATATTGCCAAGCGATTCGCCGTGTCGAACGAGGAAGATATGCATTAGCCGCCGCTTTCGATATCCGATGCGCTTATCATGAAGTGAGAGCCGGCTTGCTGCAATGTAGAAGACGCAGCAAGCTTATGTGCGCCCACCATTCACCGGGCCGGCTGTCGGGGCGGGACGGAAAACAAGAGGGCTGCCCGGATGGAACATACCCGTATTGGCAGAAGGAGATTTGTCGGCATAAGGATCATTGAGAATGTCAAATTTCCGCCGCGCGCCAATTCTCTGGCTAGGCTCGTTTGGATAACACCACGGCGGCCATGTAGGGTTCGTGAGGCCGGGGACCTTCAACCAGTCTACGCTCAAACCGGTTGAACAGTTCAGCGACAAATGCGGCCGGATTGCGATATGGCTCGATCAAGCTCGCGATTGTCGGCTCGCACCAGGCCTGCATCATTGCCGTGTGACGCCTGGCGAACGCCAACACATCGCCGTTCCTTTCGAATTGCTCCCAACAAGGATCCGTGAGTCTGACGAGATCGAGATGCTCGAGTTTTAGATCGGCGAAATTTTCGACTTTCAAGAACGGTTTCCTGATCTCCTCCAAGGTCCGTATGCCGATCGGTATTGTGATGCGGGTCTGCTCTCGTTCCGAAAGCCAGCCATCCGTCCTCATGTCGCTCAATGCCGACCAGAGCTCGCCAAGGAGCCATTCCCAACCCGTGATGTCGGCTGTGCGGGCCGTAAAGCCCGCCACGAGTTTCCCGCCAGGGCGCATTTCCCGTGACCTTAGGACCAGGAAGCGCTCCCAATCTTTCGCCTGTTGTCGCTTTACCGCAGAAACCACTGCAGGCGTGGCACTCATTCCAGCGAGAATGTGATCAGGCGCTTCGATCATTCCGGTACTCATCCACTGCAATGACCACGTCGACCATCCGAGATCCACGCGTTGACGTGGGAACAATGGCTCGAAATACGACCTGCCGATCGCAGAGGGAAAAACATCAGAAGCTTCATTCATGTAGCTGTCAGGGCTTGAAGAAAGCGCTTCAAACAGAGCCGAAAAATCATTCGTGGGTAGGTCAGTGTGGACGACTTCGATTGGCACGGATGGGCCCGACCGGAGCCTCAACGCCTCAATCGCCACGCGCATGGGGGTCATAGAATTGCGGCCTTGTGAGGAACCATAATCGACGATGGTGAAGGGACCTTCGCCCGCGGCAATTGTCCGGCACGCCGTTTCCCACAATGAAAGGAGTGCTGAAATGCCAGTGGCCTGCATTGAGGAATGACGGTTGTAGAAGCCGTCTCCTTTCATTGCCGCCAGATGAGATCGCGGTGGATCGTTTGGCATGTCCGAGCCTCGCTTGGCTTAGCGGCAGCTTAACAAACCGACCCTAAATTGGCGAGCCAATCCCCAAACAGGGGCTGAAGACTTTGCGTACACAGAAACGCCTTCATCCCACGTCTTGCGCGTCACCACGACCTCAGCGCACCACTTCCCTGCGCCCGGTCGCAAGGTTTGGTTCGTCATCCCACCCTCGCCCGCAGGCGAACCGGCTCGCATAGCTGCATCGACCGGTGCGCGGTTTGGATGGCGCCTCACGCTGCGTCCAGCTCGGAGTCGGTGGCGGGCCCCTTGAACTGGAGTTCGGCCAGCCGTTTGTAGAGGCCGCCGTTGCGCATTAGGGAGGCGTGCGTTCCTTGCTCGACGATCCGGCCCGCGTCGACCACAAGGATCCTGTCGGCCTTGAGAACGGTCGCAAGTCTATGTGCGATCACGATGGTCGACCGATTGTCCATGAGCTGTTCCAAGCCCTCCTGCACGAGCTGCTCGTTCTCGGCGTCAAGCGACGCGGTTGCCTCATCGAGCAGGAGGACTGGGGCGTCCTTCAGTATAGCGCGGGCAATCGCCAACCGCTGCCGCTGTCCTCCAGAAAGGGTCAGACCCCTTTCGCCAACGACAGTGTCGTATCCATTCTCAAGAGCAGTGATGAAACCATGCGCCTGGGCTTTGATCGCGGCTGCGACGACCTCGTCCCGGGTTGCATCGGGTCTTCCGAACGCGATGTTTTCGAAGATGGTGGTCGCGAAAATCGTCACCTCTTGTGGCACGATCGAAATCTCCTTGCGGAGGTCTCGCGGGGCGATGGAGCGCACGTCTCGTCCATCGATGGAAAGGCGTCCGGCACTGCCGTCATAGAATCCGAGCAGAAGCGAAAAGACCGTGCTCTTTCCGGCACCCGATGGCCCGACGAGAGCGACCGTCTCTCCCGGAGAGACCGTCATGGAAAGTCCGGCGAGGGTTTCTTTCTGGGGGGCGTTTGGATAGGAGAAATGCAGATCTGATACCTCGATGCCACCGCGGACGGGGCTGCGAAGCGGCATGCTTGCCTCAGGCTCGCGATCATAGGTTTGCTCATTCAGCAGCTCGAAGAGCCGACCGGCGGCTCCTGCTGCCTGCGCCAGCTCACCCCAGACTTCCGATAGAGAGCCCAAGGAGCCGGCTGCAATCACCGAGTAGATCAGAAACTGACTGAGACTTCCTGGCGAGAGCGTGCCGGCGAGGACGCTCTGCGCCCCGAGCCAGAGGACGCCGACCACGCTGCCGAATATGAGTGCGATGGCAAAGCCTGTCAGGCAAGCGCGCGAACGTGCCGCCGCAATGGATTTGCCGTAGGACATTTCGACGTCGCAGACATACCGTTGACGGGCAGCATCTTCGGCGTTGAAAGACTGCACCGTCCGGTTTGCTGCAATGATTTCGCTGGCATAGGCAGAGGCGCTCGCAAGCGAGTCCTGGGCCGCTCGGGACTTTTTCCTGACTGAGCGGCCGAAGACAATCAGCGGTGCGAGGATCAAGGGGATCACCGCGAGGGCGATCGATGACAGGCCAGGACTTGTCACGAACATCATGCCGAGGGCGCCCGCGCACAGGATTGAGTTTCTCAACGCCACCGAAGCTGTCAGACTGACCGCCGTCTTGATCTGGGCAGTGTCACCGGTGAGACGCGAGGCAATTTCGCCGGAGTGGTTCGAATCGAAGAACTGGGCGGGAAGTGACAGGACGTGGCCAAAGACCTTCTTCCGGAGATCGGCTACCAGGCGTTCTCCCAGTGCCGTCACGAAATAGTATCGAAGAGCGCTGGCAATTGCCAACGCCACTGCCAGAGCCATTGCCATCAGGAAGTAGCGGTTTATGAATTCGCCATCGCCCTGCCCGAAGCCGTTGTCAATCATGCGCCGAACGGCCATCGGTAGCGCAAGCGAAATCAAGGCTGCGGCGGTGAGGGCAAGCGTCGCGCCGATTGTCAATCGTCGGTGGCTTCCAAGAAGAGGAACAAGCCTCCGCAGGTGCGCCACGGCCTGCCGCCTCGACGGCACCGGACCTTCCTTTTCATCTGCTTGATCATTCTGCGCGATGGCAGCTTGCCGGTCGTGTTGAGCTATCATCAAGGCCGTCTTCTCCTGAGGAATTCGATAACGTCTTGTCCACCGGAAGGACCAATGCGTCTTTGATCGCGATCAATTATTGGCGAGCCTTCTGGCCATGCCGGGGCTGCCGAACGGGTGTGGTTTCCTTGCCCGCCGGCGACTGACACCCTCTCCAGCTTGGCAGGAGGCGGTCGATACGGCCGGGAACAGTCGGCAATACTTTCTCCAAGCATCGTCGCCCTGGCAGAGCCTTGTCCGTTGCGGGTTGCGTTCTGGTGTTCGTGGCGTATGGCTCATTTCGAACGAGCGAACTCCTTGATCATCCACGGGCAATACGAGCACTATCGCTCGCAATCGCCCGCCCGAATAGCGCTGGCTAGGCAACCTGCCGCGCCAGTGCGCAGCGCGCCCAGAGCGAATGCAGCGCTTCGACGAGGTTTTTGATGTCGGCGTCGCTGTGCAGCGGCGTCGGAGTGATGCGCAGCCGCTCGGTCTTCTTCGGCACTGTCGGGTAGTTGATCGGCTGCACGTAGACACCGCAATTGTCGAGCAGCAGGTCGGAGATCCACTTGCACTTGGCCGCATCGCCGACCATGACCGGCACGATGTGGCTCGGGTTCGGCATGTGCGGAATGCCGCGCTGATCGAGCAGCGCCCTCAGCTTGCGGACCCGATCCTGGTGGCGCGCGCGCTCGAAGGGGCTGACCTTCAGATGCTGGATCGAAGCAACCGCACCGGCAG
>NZ_JBFTQH010000027.1:0-78651 GCF_056398905.1 Rhizobium sp. 01T417
TCGTGGCGCGGCTCAGGGCCGACGCCCGCATCCAGGCCGGCCAGCACGCCCGCCTCGCCTTCAACCTCGACAAGGCCGTGTTCTTCGATCCGCAAAGCCAAACCCGAATCGCTTAAACCAGGAGCCAGGATTCCAAACATGAACAGCTCTCCTGATATCGTCATCATCGGCTCGGGCGTGGGCGGCTCCACGGTCGCCGCCGGACTGGCGGCGACTGGCGCCGATATCCTGGTCCTCGAAGCGGGTGATTTCATCGCCGATCGTCCTGAGAACCGGGATCAACGCGCGATCTTTCAGTGCGGCCATTTTCGGCCGAAGGAAACCTGGTACGAAGCCGACGGCACCGGCTTCAATCCGGGCAACTACTACAATGTCGGCGGCAACTCGAAATTCTACGGCGCCGTGCTCTCGCGCTATCGCCGGGAGGATTTCGAGGAGATGCAACATGGGGAAGGGGTGTCGCCCGCGTGGCCGTTTCCCTACGAGGTTTTGGAACCTTGGTACAGCCGCGCGGAAAGTCTGTACGAGGTTCGGGGAAATCTGGGAGATGACCCGACAGAGCCCGTTCACTCGGGCAACTACGCTTACCCACCGGTTCCCGACGAACCGCCGATTGCCGATGTCAGGGCGCGGCTGAAGGCCAAGGGCCTGCATCCGTTCTCGCTGCCATTGGGAGTGGATATCGACGCCTGGCTGTCGAAGGCGAGAACGCCCTGGGACGCGCATCCCAATTCCCGCGATGGAAAGATGGACGCCGAGACGGCTGCCCTCCTCAAGGCTCTGGAGTATCCGAACGTCCGCCTTGAGACGAACGCGAAGGTCACGAAGCTCGAGGCGGGCGAGAATGGCAGGATCGAGCGCGTCCATTACCGCAAGAACGGTGAGGACCTTACCGTTGCTCCGAAGCTCGTCATTCTCTCGGCGGGCGCCGTTCAGTCCGCTGTCCTGCTGTTGCGGTCGGCCGATGCGCGTCACAAGAATGGGCTCGCGAATTCCTCCGATCAGGTCGGGCGGAACTTCATGAATCATAATTCCTCGGCCGTGATCGCGGTTTCGCCCACCTACCGAAACACGTCGATTTACCAGAAGACGTTTGGATTCAACGATTTCTATCTGTCCGATGGAAGCGGCGGCCCGCCGCTGGGGAACGTGCAGTTGCTGGGCAGGATTTCGGCGAAGGTACTGAAGGGGTCGCTGCCCTGGGCTCCGGAATGGCTGTTGCACACCATGACAAGCCACGCGATCGACTTCTATGCGATGAGCGAGGACGTGCCGAACCCGGAAAGCCGTGTGATGGTCGACGGCGACCGCATCGTGCTGCAGTGGCAGCGAACGAATTGGGACGCGCATCTCGCGCTTGTCGCGAAGCTGAAGGCGGTACTCAAGTCGATTGGATTCCCGATCGTCCTTTCAAAGCCCTTCGACAAGCGCACGCCGTCGCACCAGTGCGGCACCGTCAGGATCGGGAATGACCCGGCGAACGCGGCGCTCGACCCATACTGCCGCGCCTATGATCACCGGAACCTCTTCGTCGTGGACGCCAGCTTCCTGCCGACGTCGGCTGCGGTAAATCCCGCACTCACGGTGGCGAGCCAGGCGCTGCGCGTGGCCGACCATATCGCATCGCAGGATTTGCAAGTCGGCCCATTGTTCTCTCGCATCCAACAGGATTAGCAAAATGCGTTTCGACTACATCATCACGGGAGCTGGTCCGGCCGGATGCGTGCTTGCAAACCGGCTGAGCGAAGACCCGAACGTCAAGGTGCTGCTGCTTGAAGCCGGCGGCGGCGATTGGAACCCGCTGTTCCACATGCCGGCGGGCTTCGCGAAGATGACGAAGGGCGTCGCCAGTTGGGGCTGGGAGACGGTTCCGCAGAAACACATGAACGGCAGGGTGCTGCGCTACACGCAGGCGAAGGTGATCGGCGGCGGTTCGTCGATCAACGCCCAGCTCTACACCCGCGGCAATGCGGCCGACTATGATCTCTGGGCAAGCGAAGACGGTTGCGAAGGCTGGGACTATCGCGCGATACTCCCTTACTTCAAGCGCGCTGAAGACAATCAGCGCTTCTCGGACGACTATCATTCCTATGGTGGTCCGCTCGGCGTATCCATGCCGGCCGCACCTCTGCCCATTTGCGACGCGTATATCCGCGCGGGGCAGGAGCTTGGTATTCCCTACAACCCCGACTTCAACGGCCGCCAGCAGGCGGGTATCGGCTTCTACCAGGTTACGCAGCGCGACCATCGCCGCTCCTCGGCATCCATGGCCTACATCTCGCCGATCAAGAATCGCAAGAACCTAAAGGTGCGCACCGGCGCGCGCGTCTCGCGCATCGTCCTGGAAGGCAATCGTGCCGCCGGCGTCGAGATAGCAAGCGGAAACGGTCCGGAGGTCATTCGCGCCGAGCGTGAAGTGCTTGTTTCCTCGGGCGCGATCGGTTCGCCGAAGCTGCTTCTTCAGTCGGGCGTTGGTCCTGCCGACCACCTGCGTGCCGTAGGTGTAAAGGTGCTCCATGATCTTCCGGGCGTTGGCGGCAACCTGCAGGATCACCTCGATCTCTTCGTCATCTCCGAATGCACCGGAGACCACACATATGACGGCGTCGCGAAGCTGCACCGCACCCTGTGGGCCGGGATGGAGTACGTGCTCTTCCGCACGGGGCCGGTGGCTTCATCTCTCTTCGAAACTGGCGGTTTCTGGTACGCCGATCCGGACGCCCGTTCGCCCGACATCCAGTTCCACCTCGGCCTGGGATCCGGCATCGAGGCTGGGGTCGAGCGCCTGAGGAACGCGGGCGTCACGCTCAACTCCGCGTATCTCCACCCGAGATCGCGCGGCACGGTCCGCCTGTCTTCGTCCGATCCCGCAGCGGCACCGCTGATCGATCCGAACTACTGGTCGGACCCGCGCGACAAGAAGATGTCGCTCGAGGGCCTGAAGATCGCTCGCGAGATCATGCAGCAGGCGGCGCTCAAGCCCTACGTTCTGGCTGAACGTCTTCCCGGTCCGAAGATCATGACCGATGAGCAGCTCATCGAGTATGGCTGCGCGAATGCCAAGACCGACCACCATCCCGTCGGCACTTGCAAGATGGGGACAGGCCCGGACGCCGTCGTCGGCCTCGATCTCAGGGTCCATGGTCTCGAGGGGCTGCGCGTCTGCGATTCCTCGGTCATGCCAAGGATTCCCTCGTGCAACACCAACGCTCCGACCATCATGGTTGGCGAAAAGGGATCGGACCTCATCCGCGGCCTGCCACCGCTTCCATCGACGATCTTCTCGTACGAGCGCAACGATACGCGTCCGAGGGCTCGGGCCGGCGTTCGGTAGGACGGCAAAACACGTCACGCCTGCGCGACAACGCGGAACAGTTGAAACAGCAGTGACCGGTCATGAACGGACCGGCTTTCAGGGGAGTTTTCATAATGGCCGAAGTCAGGGTAGCCGTGCTGGGCGGCTCCGGCTGGATGGGCAAGGTTCATACCATGGCCTACCAGACGTTTCCTCATTTCCTGGGGGTGTCCGGCGGGACCGCGCGCGTGGTCGCCATCGTCGAGGCCAATCCGAAGGCTGCGGAAGATCTTGCCAGACGAGCTCCCGGCGCCAAGATCCTGCAGGACTGGAAGCAGGCGGTAACCGACCCGGACGTCGATCTCATCGACATCTGCCTGCCCGACAGCCTGCACTACGAGGTGGCCAAAGCCGCCCTGATCGCAGGCAAGCACGTCTACTGCGAGAAGCCGTTGGCAAACACCGCCGCTGAGGCTCGCGAACTTGCCGACATCGCCAGGGAAAAGGGCGTCATCACCCGCGTTGGCCATGCGTTTCCTCGTAACCCAGTCCATGACCTCGCCAAGGAGATCATCGAGGCGGGCGAGATCGGCGAGATCAAGATGTTCAAGGGCTGCCAGCATGTAGACATGTATGGCGATCCCATGACGCCCTTCATGTGGCGCGCCGACGGAAAGCTTGCTCCGACGGGCATCGTCGGCGACACCGGGTCGCACATCTTCAGCTTCATGGAGTTTCTCGTCGGCCGCGTCAGCTCGCTGATTGCCGACAACCTGATCGTCACTCCCAAACGCCCTGTTGTCGAGGGGCTTGCCTACGGCGAACAGGTCAAGCTCAAGGGCGACGAGACGTGGGCTGACATCACCAATCCCGATGCCACGAACCTCCTTTGCCGCTTCGAGAATGGCGCAGCCGGTATCGTCGACTTCAGTCGTGTCGCCACTGGCCGCAAGTTCATGCAGACCTACGAAATCTACGGAACCAAGGGCAGCATCGCCTACACCTATGATGAGGTGAATCGGCTCCGCTTCTACACGAACGACGACCGCACCGGCCGGAGCGGATTTCGCGAAATCGACGTCGGCCCGGAAAACTCAACCTTCAGGGCATTCCTGCCGCTTCCGAACTTCGCACTCGGCTACAACGAGAGCAAGATCATCGAAGCCGCCGAGGTGGTGAAATCGATTACTACCAAGACTCCCATGTGGCCGACGTTCGAGGACGGCCATCACATCTGCCAGATCGTCGACGCGTGCATGGAGTCTTCGCGCCTGAGGCGCTGGGTCGACATCCCGCTTGTTTGATCGCACGAAGATCCCAAGGACCAGTCCAATGACCATCGATGTCCCGCAGCACATCCTCGACGCCCTGACTGACGTCGACATGCCTCGGTTGGCGCAGGAAGCCGCACCCTCGGAGACCATTCGGCTCGCGGGTATCGACGTGCCTGTCTACAGGGCGGGATGCGTCGTCGTTGGATCGGGGGCAGCGGGACTGCGGGCCGCCGTGGAGCTCAATCGCCGTGGAGACGACGTCGCAATCATGAGCCAAAGTGCATGGGGTGGGACCTCAGCCTGTTCCGGATCGGACAAGCAGACGCTCCATACGGCGAATACCGCGGATCAGGGCGACAATTACAAGGCGATGGCACGGGCGATCCGGGCCGGCGGCGCGATGGACGAGGACACGGCCTATGTCGAGGCCGTCGGATCGGGCCGAATGATGGCGTCCCTGCAGTTCCTTGGACTGCCGCTGCCGCAGGAGCCGCTCGGTGGCACCCTCCGCTATCAAACCGACCACGACGAAGTGGGAAGGGCAACGAGCTGCGGTCCGCGCACCTCGAGGCTCATGGTCAAGGTTCTGGCCGAGGAAGCCATCAGGCTCGACATCCCGTTCTATAACCATACGACCGCCGTCAAGATCCTGACGGAAGGCGAGCAGGGAAGCCGGCGCGTGGTCGGCGTTCTCGCCGTTCGGGCAAACGACCGGACCGAGACCAATCCGCTCGGCGTCGCGTTGTTCGCCACGGAGGTGATCGTCCTTGCCGCGGGCGGACCGGGCGAGCTCTACCGCGACAGCGTCTATCCGAACGGCTGTTTCGGTTCGCTTGGGCTGGCGCTCGAGGCAGGCGTCGACCTGGTGAACCTGACCGAGAGCCAGTTCGGCATTGGAACGCGCCGGGAAGGCTTTCCCTGGAACCTGTCTGGGACGTACGTCCAGGCCATACCGCACATCTATTCCGTCGATGCCGAGGGCACAGAGCATCACTTCCTCGCCGAATACTACCGGACCACGCAGGAACTGGCGTCGAACGTCTTCCGCAAGGGATACCAGTGGCCGTTCCACTCCACGAGGATGCTCGACTTCGGTTCGAGCCTCGTCGACCTCGCGATCTATCGCGAAACTGCGGCCGGTCGGCGCGTGTTCATGGACTTCAATCGGAACCCGCTCCCGGTGCCAGGCGACCTGCCTTTCGATCTCGAGCGCCTCGATGACGTTGTGAAGCGCTATCTTGGGAATGCGGCGGCGACCCAGGATCTGCCGATCCATCGTCTTCGCCATATGAACCCGCTCGCGATCGAACTTTATCGCCGCTACAAGGTCGATATTGCTGCAGCCCCGCTGGAGTTTGCCGTCAACAACCAGCACATGAATGGCGGCATCATGGTTGACACCTGGGGGCGCAGCAGTCTCGCGGGGTGCTACGCGGTCGGCGAGGCGGCGGGTACGCACGGAGTGACGAGACCAGGAGGCGCGGCCTTGAATGCGGGGCAGGTCTTTGGGACGCGCGTTGCCGAGCATATCGGCGCAAGTGGCAGGGCTAAGAAGGCCCTCTCGAGCGACCTGCGGGTTGTCGCAGGCGCCGGCATCTTCGAGCTGCTGGGGATGCTGAAGGGCGACAGGCCGCTGGCCGCAAAGGCAATCCGTACGGAAGTTCAGGCGCGGATGAGCGACAAGGCTGGCCTGATCTGCGACGGCGAAAGCGTGGCCTCGGCCTTGGTCGAGGCGCGGCGGCTCAATGCCGAAATTCGGGCCAAGGGCATTGCCTACGAGCGCGCTGCCGAGGCAGGGCGGGCACTTCAATGGCGGCAGATGGCGCTCGCCTCGGAAGCCGTGTTGGCCGCGTTGGATTATTTCATTCGAAACGGCGGCGGGAGCCGTGGTGCGCGCGCGATATGCGATACTACTGGAGAGTCGCTTCCGCTTTCCAATGCCGGCCCGCTGGAGGAGTTTCGCTTCCGGAAAGAGCGCGACGCCCATCGCGAGGAGCAGATCGTCGTCCGACTGGAAGGCGACGCGATGCGGATAGCCACTCGCCCAAACCGCAAGTTCGACGAGGGTGCCAAGTCGTTCTTCGAGCGCGACTGGCCGGCATGGCTGACGGGCCGCATCTACGACCTCGACACGGTTTGAGGAGAGCCCGGCGTTTGATGGCACAGGCTGCGATCAGGCTATTGCGTCCGAACAGCCGCCTAGGTGACTGGAACATTGATGTGAGCAATGGCGAGACCGATCACAATCGATACGATGCCATCCTAACTTCCTCGGGATATCCGGAGGAAAGTTTAGACCACGCCAACGATTTTATGACACTATCGAATCGATCCCGACACCTCCGAACGAAGGCTCAATCAAGTGTACCGAGTACCCAGAAAAAATAATGGCGCAGACGGTGCGCCCGGCCACGAAGCCGGCGCCGGCGCCAATGCGTCGATCGTGGCCTGATCGGAGAGCTTGATGTCAGAAATTCGAAAGACCATCGTGGTTGCCGTTTCCGAGAACGGCATCATCGGGCGGGACGGGGACATGCCATGGCGGCTATCCGCGGATCTCAAGCGGTTCAAGGCTCTAACGCTCGGTAAGTCCGTCATCATGGGCCGGAAGACTTATGAATCGATCGGAAAACCGTTGCCGGGGCGGGCCAATGTCGTGATCTCCCGACAGGCCGCTGCAATAGACCATCCGGATGTGCGTATGGCCCGATCCCTGACCGAAGCCATCGGTCTTGCCGAGGACATTGCGAAACGGAGCGGCGAGGACGAAATCTGCATCATCGGCGGTGGGCAGATCTATACGCAGGCGCTCGATCTCGCCGATCGATTGTGCGTGACGCATGTCGAAACATCCGTTGACGGTGACACGTCGTTTCCCACGATTGACCCCACGCTTTGGAGGGCGACGGAGACGATTGAGGTGCCGGCAGGCGACAAGGATAGCTATCCCACGAAATTCGTGGTCTACGACAGGCGCTAAGCGCTGAAAACCAACTATTTTCCAATAAATATTGCCAAGTTCCTCATGCTGCGTTGAAAGCAGATGCGGCGATACCTATAACGGTCACGACTGCCTACGTCCGCCGCCCCCGTGGAGTAGGCGGTCGTGAGTTTAACGAATAACGAGGTTTTGATGCCCTGGAGCAATCAGAATGGCGGCGGCGGCCCTTGGGGCGGTGGCGGCGGTAACAATCAGGGACCATGGGGGCAAGGGCCTAATCGCCCGCGCGGTGGCGGCGGTGGCAAGGGCGGGCCGCCTGATCTCGAAGACATCATCAGGCGCGGCCAGGATCAGCTTCGTAACATAGTGCCCGGCGGGTTGAACGGTGGCGTCCTCGTCATTGCGGCGGCGATTCTTGTGGTGTTCTGGCTCTTCCAGTGCATCTACATCGTCCAGCCGGACGAGCGCGGCGTCGAATTGCGTTTCGGTCGTCCCAAGGAAGAGATTTCCACGCCTGGCCTGCACTTCCACCTGTGGCCGATGGAGACCGTCGAGATCGTCAAGGTGACGATGCAGCAGCAGAACATCGGCGCGGCATCGACGTCCGCCTCTTCGTCAAGCGGGCTGATGCTTTCCGGCGACCAGAACATCCTGAACGTCCAGTTCTCCGTGTTCTTCACGGTTAGCGATCCGAAGGCCTATCTCTTCAACGTCGAGAATCCGGCCGAGACCCTCCAGCAGGTCGCTGAGAGCGCCATGCGCGAAGTCGTTGGTCGCCGTCCGGCCCAGGACGCGTTCCGTGACAATCGTCAGCCGATCGAGACCGAAGTCGCCAACATCGTCCAGGGGACGATGGACCGTTACCGGGCTGGTATCTCCATCGGTGCCGTGACGATCCAGGACGTGGCGCCGCCACGCGAAGTTGCCGATGCCTTCGAAGAAGTGCAGCGCGCCGACCAGGACAAGCAGCGGCTCGTCGAAGAGGCCAATCAATACGCCAACCAGAAGCTCGGTCAGGCGCGCGGTGACGCGGCCCAGATCCGCGAAGCGGCAGCGGCCTACAAGGACCGCGTCGTCAAGGAGGCCGAAGGTGAGGCCCAGCGCTTCTCGTTCATTAACGAACAGTACGCGAAGGCGCCGGACGTAACCCGGACACGCCTTTTCCTCGAAACGATGGAGCAGGTTCTGAAGAACTCCAAGAAGGTCGTGATCGATGAGAAGCAGGGGGTTGTGCCCTATCTGCCGCTCAACGAGATCGGCAAACCGGCACAGCAGGGAGGTTGAGCCATGACATCGAACAGGCTTCCTCTCATCCTAGGCCTTCTCGCCGTCGTCTTGATCGCGCTCTATTCGTCGGTCTTCGTTGTGAACGCGCGCGAGCAGGCAATCGTGGTCCGCTTCGGTCAGATCCAGTCGGTGAAGACCGAGCCGGGCATATACTTCAAGCTGCCATTCGCCTTCATGGATGCCGATCGCGTCCAGATCGTCGAAAGGCAGGCCCTTCGCTTCGACCTTGACAACATTCGTGTCCAGGTTCGCGGTGGTGCGACCTTCGATGTCGATGCTTTCGTGGTCTATGACATCAGGGACGTGCGCAAGTTTCGCGAAACCGTGTCGGGCGATCGCGAGGCCGCGGAGGCGCGCCTTCGCACGCAGCTCGATTCCTCACTTCGCCGTGTCTACGGTCTGCGCGACTTCGATGCCGCGCTGTCGGAAGAGCGCGTGGCAATGATGCTCGAGGTGCGCGACGATCTGCATCGCGATGCCGAGGACCTGGGCCTCAACATTCAGGACGTTCGCATCCGCCGTACGGATCTGACGCGCGAAGTTGCGCCGAAGACCTATGACCGCATGCGCGCCGAGCGCCTTGCCGAAGCTGAACTCCTGCGCGCGCAGGGTACGGAAGAGGGCCAGCGTCGCCGGGCTATCGCAGACAGGCAGGTCGTTGAGATCACTGCCGAGGCGCAGCGCGATTCCGAGATCCTCCGCGGTCAAGGTGACGCCGAGCGCAACAGGTTGTTTGCGGATGCATTCAGCAAGGATCCGGCATTCTTCGAGTTCTATCGTTCTATGGCCGCTTATTCCACGGCACTGACGTCGCAGGACACCACGCTGGTGATCTCTCCGAACTCGCAGTTCTTCCGCTTCTTCAACGACGCAAGCGGTGCGCCAAGAAACGCGCCACCGCCGGCGATGCCGACTGCACCGACGAACTGATCGGGGCATCGGAACCTGGAAAACCAAGTGCGGGCCGGCAGTTTTGCCGGCCCTTTTTTATGTTGCGATTGGATGGCGGCGGCGCCGCGAATAGATTGCACGGGATTTCGCGAAAAGGTGATTTCGCCCTCCATCATTCCGCCGTATGCTGGTGCTCAGAGTGCGTTTTATTTGAAATGAGGATGCTTGATGGCCCCGACGACCCGCCCGACCTTCAGACGATCGCTCGCTCTCCTGGCCGGCGCCGCACTTCTGGTTAATGTTGGTTTCACCGGCTCGGTGCAAGCTCAGGGCACCACACCGCCGCTGAACGGTCCGGCATCCGTTGCCGATCTCGCCGAAGGGCTTCTCAATGCCGTCGTGAACATTTCGACATCGCAGAATGTCAAGGACGATGAGGGCGTCGGCCCGGCGCCGCGCGCGCCCGACGGTTCACCGTTCCAGGAGTTCTTCAACGACTTCTTCAACAAGCAGAAGGGCAACAAGGGCGGCAACCACAACGTCAATTCGCTGGGTTCCGGCTTCGTCATCGATCCGCAAGGCTACATCGTCACGAACAACCACGTGATCGAGGGAGCAGACGACATCGAGGTCAATTTCGCCGACGGCACCAAGCTGAAGGCGAAGCTGATCGGGACCGATACGAAGACTGACCTTTCGGTCCTCAAGGTTGAGCCGAAGGCACCGCTGACGGCCGTCAAGTTCGGCGATTCCAGCGTGATGCGGATCGGCGACTGGGTCATGGCGATCGGCAATCCGTTCGGCTTCGGCGGATCGGTAACCGTGGGTATTATTTCGGGGCGTGGACGCAACATCAACGCCGGCCCCTACGACAATTTCATCCAGACGGATGCGGCGATCAACAAGGGCAATTCCGGCGGTCCGCTCTTCAACATGAAGGGCGAGGTCATCGGCATCAACACGGCGATCATTTCTCCGAGCGGCGGATCGATCGGTATCGGCTTCTCGGTGCCGTCGGAATTGGCTGCTGGCGTCGTCGAGCAGTTGCGCGAATTCGGCGAGACCCGCCGCGGCTGGCTCGGTGTGCGCATCCAGCCGGTGACCGACGATGTTGCCGATAGCCTCGGTCTCTCGAGCGCCAAGGGTGCGCTGGTTGCCGGCGTCATCAAGGGCGGGCCGGTCGATGACGGTTCGATCAAGGCGGGCGATGTCATCCTGAAATTCGACGGTAAACCGGTCAACGAGATGCGTGATCTGCCGCGCGTCGTGGCGGAAAGCCCTGTCGGTAAGGAAGTCGACGTCGTCGTTCTTCGCGATGGCAAGGAGCAGACCGTGAAGGTGAAGCTCGGTCGGCTTGAGGACAGCGATCAGGCTGCCTCCAACGATGCCGATCCGAACAAGGGTGGCATCATCAATCCGGATCCTGATGAGAACCAGGATATGGACGAGCCCGATGATCAGCAGAGCCAGCCGATGCCGGATGCCAAGGGCAAGGCGGATCAGGCAACGCCTGATGCAACGAACCCCAAGAACGTGCTCGGCCTCTCGCTTTCGCAGCTCAGCGCCGAGACGCGCAAGACCTTCGGGATCGCGGAAAGCGTTGACGGGGTGCTGGTTGCCGAGGTCGCGCCCGGCTCGCTGGCGGCGGAGAAGGGCCTGAAACCCGGCGATGTAATCGTTGAGGTGGCGCAGGAGTTCATGCGCTCGCCCGAGGCGGTTGCCGCGAAAGTGCAGTCGCTTAAGCAGGAAGGCCGGCGCAACGCACAGATGATGATCGCGTCGTCGAACGGTGACTTGCGCTTCGTCGCAGTGCCGATGGAATAGCAGGACGCAGCGCGGCCCATCTTTTCACAAACTGCTGAGTGGTGCCTTCGCCGATGATCACAGTCGGCGCCGGGTCTTTCCGGGGTTTCCGTCGCGCACGACAATTGGCGTCAGCCGATTCCACGCTTCCATTGCTCACGGCTGATTGCATAAAGAACGTGGCGTTTCAGCTGCGGATGCGTGTCGGGAACCCTTGGATGGTCGAAATCGCGGGCGGGTTCGTGATGCAGGCCAAGTCGGCGCATGACGGCGGTGGAGCGATGATTGTCCGCCACCGCGAAAGAGACGATTTCGGGAGGATCGAACTCGGTGAAGCCACGCCGAAGGGCTGCCGCTCCCGCTTCCGTCGCATAGCCCTTGCCCCAATGTCTCTTCGCTAGACGCCAGCCCACCTCGATGGTGCCTGCCGGCAGGAAAGGCTCGAGTTCGGGTCGCCAGAGGCCGCAAAAGCCGATCGGCTCGTTGGTTTCCTTCAGAGCCGCTGCATAGAAGCCAAGACCTGTTTCGGCGATGGCATCGCGGATCGTATCCAGCATCGAATCTGCCTCGGTGCGGTCGCGACGGACGGCGAAGAATTCCATCACCTCGGGATCGGAATTGATCTCGTGGAAAAGCGGCCGATCCTCGTCAGTCCAATTGCGCAGAAGCAGGCGATCGGTCGTTAGGATCACTGTCATGGCGTTACGAAATCGGTCTTGCGGTAGCCCTGGATATAGAGGAGAGCGCTAAGGTCGCCGTGATTGATCTGTATTTTCGCCTGTGCGGCGACGGTCGGCTTGGCGTGCAGCGCGACGCCGGATCCGGCGAGTTGAAGCATGCCGAGATCGTTTGCACCGTCGCCGACGGCAAGGGCGTCCTTCGGTGAAATTCCCAGCTTTTCTGAAATGTCGTTCAGCGCATCGACCTTGGCTTGCTTGCCGAGGATAGGTTCGGCGACGTAGCCGGTGAGAACGCCGTTGTCTTCCAGAAGAACGTTCGCCCGGTTTTCATCGAAGCCGAGCGTCTTTGCGATGGGACCGGTGAAGACGGTAAAGCCGCCGGAGACCAGCGCCGTATAATGCCCCTTGGATTTCATGGTGGCGATCAGTCCGCGGCCACCTGGGGTCAGTGTGATGCGCTTGGCAATGACTTCATCCACGACCGATATCGGCAATCCCTTCAAGAGGGCGACACGCTCGCGAAGGGCAGGCTCGAAGGCAATCTCACCATTCATGGCTCGAGCGGTAATCGCGGCGACCCTTTCCTTCAGGCCGACTTCGGCGGCGAGTTCGTCGATGCATTCCTGGCCGATCATGGTGGAGTCCATATCGGCGATCAGCAGTCTCTTGCGGCGCGTCTCTGCGTCCTGGATGACAAGGTCGATCGCAGCGCTGCCGATGACGGCGAGAATGTTGGCGCGGGCGGCTTCCACGTCCGTCCCATCTCTCAGCGCGATATCGCAGGCAACGCCATCGGCAAGCCAGTATAGGCCGGAAGCATTCACGGCGTCGGATGCCTGCTCGGCAATGACAGGCGTGAGAACAGGATTTGACGGATTGGCAACAAGCGTGGCAACGAGAGCCATGATGGAAAACCTTCTAACCGCAGTGAACGCGATCCTGATAACCGGGCCGACCGCCAGCGGCAAGTCCGCCTTGGCCGTCGAGTTTGCGAAACAGCATAATGGCGTCGTCGTCAACGCCGACAGCATGCAGGTCTACGACACGCTTTGCGTGCTGACCGCGCGACCCTCGGACGAGGATATGCAAGGCGTGCCGCATTACCTCTACGGTCACGTCCCGGCGAAGCTGGCCTATTCGACGGGCGCTTGGCTGCGGGATGTCACCGAGCTTTTGCCGCGCCTTCATGCCGACGGGCGCAAACCAATCTTCGTGGGCGGAACGGGCCTCTACTTCAAGGCGCTGACCGGTGGGCTTTCGGATATGCCTGCAATACCGGAGGAGGTGCGAAACCGCCTTCGTTCGCGCTTGCAGGAGGAAGGACGCGACGAACTCTATCGGCAGCTGCGGGAGCGCGATCCATTGGTCGCCGAAAGTCTGCGCCCACAGGATGGGCAGCGGATCGTAAGAGCGCTGGAGGTCCTCGAGGCGACGGGTCGATCGATTGCCGATTTCCAGGCGCAGACCGGCCCTGTGATCGTCGATCCTTCGACTTCTCGCAAGATCGTCGTCGCACCTGATCGGGCCATCCTTCACCAGCGGATCAACGGTCGGTTCGAGAAGATGTTGGAGCAGGGGGCTGAGGACGAGGTGAAGACCCTGCTTTCGCTTTCGCTGCCGCCCGATATGCCGGTCATGAAGGCCATCGGCGTTTCGCAGATTGCGGCGATGTTGAGAGGCGAGCTTAGCCGCGACGAAGTGCTGGAGCGGGGGGCTGCGGCGACGCGGCAATACGCCAAGCGACAGATGACCTGGTTTCGCAACCAGATGGACGAAAGCTGGGAGCGCCTCCCGTAGAACCGCTCGGAGGTCGGCTATTCCTTGTTGTTCAGGCTGCTGAGCGGCTTTTTCAGGATGCTGTCACGAAGAGACACGCCAGGTTCCCGGCGGATGCCGCCCGTGGCAGTTGGTCTGTCACCTGGTCCGGAGGAAGGCTCTCCGCGCATTTCGCGCCTCAGGGCTTCGAGGCGGCTGTCGATAGATGTTTCCGATGCTGCGAGTGGTGCGGGCGACGCGGCGGCCGCAGCCTCGCGCGCAGAGCCCGCCCCCGGCAGCATATCGCGGCGATATGGTTCGATCGGGGCCAGTGGCGGTGTTGTCGCTATGTTGGCCGACGGGTAGGAAGGGGCCGCTACCAATTCGTCGAAGTCGTCACCAAAGCTGTCTTCGTCTTCGTAGGTACCGCTGGGAGAGATGGTGGCCGAATAGCTTTGCTGGAATGCCGAGATGTCGGGACCGGCGACGGCACGCATGCGTGTCACGATCTTGCGCAGGTCGACGTTATCAGGATCCTCCTCGCTGACCTTGACGCTGGCGCCGTTCGCCTTGGGCAGGTACTGCACATCGACGCGCGAGAAGCGCATGCGCATCGGCACGCTGATGGCCTCGCCGAAGGCGATCGCTTCGCCGTTTCCGATCGAGGAGATGAAACTGGTCGTCGAGATCGACGAATTCGGGATGGCCGAGCGAATGATCTCCTGGTCCCGGTCATTGGCAAGGCGCATCGCAAAGAGGGTCGAGCACTGCGACAGGATCGTCTGGTCGAGTTCGCCGGGGCGCTGCGTGATGATCCCGAGCGATACGCCGTACTTGCGGCCTTCCTTGGCGATGCGGGCGATGGCCTGTCTTGTCGGGAAGAAGCCGAGATTCGGGTCGGACGGAATGTAACGGTGTGCCTCTTCGCAGACGACGAGCATGTGGATGGCGCCGTCGCTCCACAGCGCGATTTCGAAGGCCATACGGCAGAGGACCGAGGCAACCGAGTTCACGACTTCAGACGGGATGCCCGATAGCTGGAAGGTGCAGATCGGCCTGCTATCGCCGGGGATACGGAATATTTCCGCCACCGTCTCCATGATGGTGTCGCTGATCGTATTGCTTGAGAACATGAAGTGGTAGCGCGGATCGTTGATGGCGGCGACGATGCGCATCTTCAGCGATCTGAGTAGAGGCTTTTCGTCGCGACCCTCGAGCCTGCCGATGCGCTCGTCGATCAGCGCAAGCAGATCGGCCATGCGATAGGGAACAGGTGTATCAGCGGTAATCGAGCTTTTCTCGGTGGTGCGCCGCACGATCGAGTTGTCGCTGCCGCGAAAGCCGCGCTTGGCCTCCGGCAACAAGTCGCGCAGAATATCGACTTCCTCGGGGATGGGTGTTCGACCCCGGAAGACGACTTCCGCGAACTCTTCCAGTTTCATCAGCCAGAAGGGCAGATCGAGCGTGTCGGTGTCGATAACCACCGAATGTTTTGGGAAAGCGGCCGCGAATTCGTTGTGCGGGTCCAGGATCAGGACACGGAGCTTCGGGTCTGCCTCGATTGCCTTGTGCAGGAGCAGAGAGACGGCCGTCGACTTGCCGACGCCGGTCGATCCGACAATGGCGAAGTGCTTGGACAGCATCGAAGGAATATGAATCGCGGCATCGATGCTCTCGTCCTGAGTGAGCTTGCCGATGACCGCCGTCGTTCCGCTGCCGGCATCGTAGATCCGCATCAGGTCGCTCGCGCGAATGCGGTGGGCGATGGCGCCAAGATAGGGATAGCGCGAAATGCCGGTCGAGAACTGCTCGCGACCGTCCTCGTCGACGCGAACTTCGCCGAGCAACTCGGTCTCGATCTGGAAGTGGTTGTCTTTTCCTTCACCCCAGCTGTGACTGTCGGTGTTCATGGAGTAGACGATGGCGACCACACGATTTCGGCCAACGCTGATCGAAATCAGCTTTCCGACCGACCACAGTTCGGCAAGCTCCGTGCCCCCAGCTTCGGCGACGGCGGCGATGGTTGCGCGAGACCCGCTGCACGCAACAACGCGGCCGAGAAACCGGTTGCCCGGGGTCTGGTCATCGCGGCGGTCATGCTCGCCTGCCTTGCCTGACGTGTGCAAGTCCTTGTTCAGCAAAGGGCTACTCCCTGCGATAGTAAAGGAGGATATGAGCGAACGTTTAAGAAAGTCTTTTTGCGATAGGTGATCATTCCGGCACACGTTCGGCTGGTGCGATCGGGCTCGATTTTTTATTGCGGCATGCGTTGACGATGCGAAATTTTCTGTCTATCACTTCGCCCCATGAAAATCGCAGTAGCTCTTATCGTGGTGGGAAAGCGCATGGGCAGGATGGTGTAACCATCCGGCGATAGCCACCCATGCGCTAGATGACAGGCTCCCTCAGGGGCCTTTTTTTATGCCCGAAATTCGGGCTTCCGGACCACAGAACTCAAATCCCAGCAGTCAAAACGGAAAAGAAACATGACGGGCACGGACAATCAGGCAGCAGGCAATCGGATGACGGGAGCGGAGATCGTCCTTCAGGCGCTGAAGGACAACGGCGTCGAGCATATCTTCGGCTATCCGGGTGGCGCAGTGCTGCCGATCTACGACGAGATCTTCCAGCAGGACGAGATCAAGCACATTCTCGTCCGCCATGAGCAGGGCGCCGGCCATGCGGCCGAAGGCTATGCCCGCTCAACCGGCAAGGTCGGTGTCTTGCTTGTTACTTCCGGTCCGGGTGCGACGAATGCCGTCACGCCGCTGCAGGACGCCTTGATGGATTCGATCCCGCTCGTCTGCCTCACCGGCCAGGTTCCGACCTCGCTGATCGGTTCGGATGCCTTCCAGGAGGCCGATACGGTCGGCATCACGCGCCCTTGCACCAAGCACAACTGGCTGGTCAAGGACGTCAACGATCTCGCGGCGATCATTCACGAAGCCTTCCGCATCGCGCAGTCGGGCCGCCCGGGTCCCGTTCTCGTCGACATTCCGAAGGACGTCCAGTTTGCCACCGGTACTTATACGCCGCCTGCGGCCCATGCGATCCAGAAGAGCTACCAGCCGAAGATCCAGGGTGATCTCAACCAGATCCATGCGGCGGTCGAGATGATGGCGAGTGCACGGCGTCCGATCATCTACACCGGCGGCGGCGTCATCAACTCCGGCCCCGAGGCGACCAAGCTTCTGCGCGAGTTGGTCGAACTGACGGATTTCCCGATCACCTCGACGCTGATGGGCCTCGGCGCCTATCCGGCATCAGGCAAGAACTGGCTGAAGATGCTCGGCATGCACGGCTCCTACGAGGCGAACATGGCGATGCATGACTGCGACGTTATGGTCTGTATCGGCGCCCGCTTCGACGACCGCATTACCGGCCGCATCACTGCCTTCTCACCGAACTCGAAGAAGATCCATATCGACATCGACCCGTCCTCTATCAACAAGAACGTTCGCGTCGATCTTGGCATTCGCGGCGATGTTGGAAGCGTTCTGGAAGACATGGTCCGCTTGTGGCGGGCTCTGCCGAAGAAGCCGGAGAAGAGCCAGATCGCCGATTGGTGGGCCGATATCACGCGCTGGCGGGCGCGCAACTCCTTCGCCTATACCAAGAACAACGATGTCATCATGCCGCAATATGCGCTGGAGCGCCTCTATGCGCTGACCAAGGATCGCGACACCTACATCACGACCGAAGTCGGTCAACACCAGATGTGGGCAGCGCAGTTCTATGGATTCGAGAAGCCGAACCGCTGGATGACTTCGGGCGGCCTCGGCACCATGGGCTACGGCCTGCCGGCAGCGCTCGGCGTGCAGATCGCGCATCCGGAAAGCCTCGTCATCGACATTGCCGGCGACGCCTCGATCCAGATGTGCATCCAGGAAATGTCGACGGCGATCCAGTACGAAGCGCCGATCAAGATCTTCATCATGAACAACCAGTACATGGGCATGGTTCGCCAGTGGCAGCAGTTGCTGCACGGCAATCGCTTGTCGAACTCCTATACGGAAGCGATGCCCGACTTCGTCAAGCTCGCCGAAGCCTACGGCGCCGTTGGCCTGCGTTGCGACAAGCCTGACGATCTGGACGGCGCAATCCAGGAAATGATCGACGTGAAGAAGCCGGTCATTTTCGATTGCCGTGTCGCCAATCTCGCCAATTGCTTCCCGATGATCCCGTCGGGCAAGGCTCACAACGAAATGCTGCTGCCGGACGAAGCCACGGACGAGGCGGTCGCCAATGCGATCGACGCCAAGGGCCGTCAGCTCGTTTGATATCAAAGTAGAGGAAACCAAGACCATGAACGCACACCTTCAGCCGACGGGCTCTGCCTACTTCATCTCGCCCGAGACGGCGGCGGTCGAAAGCCATACGCTTTCGGTCCTCGTCGACAACGAGCCGGGCGTCCTTGCCCGCGTCATCGGCCTGTTCTCTGGCCGCGGCTACAACATCGAGAGCCTGACCGTCTCCGAAACCGAGCACCAGGCGCATCTGTCGCGCATTACCATCGTGACGCGCGGCACGCCCCATGTCCTCGAACAGATCAAGGCTCAACTTGAGCGCATCGTTCCTGTTCATCGGGTGGTCGATCTGACGGTACGCGCCCGCGAACTCGGCCAGGAGCGTCCGATCGAGCGCGAAGTGGCGCTCGTCAAGGTCATCGGTACGGGCGAGACCCGGGCCGAGACGCTCCGGCTCGCGGATGCCTTCCATGCGAAAGTGGTCGATGCCACGGTCGATCACTTCATCCTGGAGATCACCGGCAAGTCCTCGAAGATCGACCAGTTCGTCTCGATCATGAAGCCGCTCGGCCTCATCGAGGTCTGCCGCACCGGTATTGCCGCGATGAACCGCGGCCAGCAGGGGATGTAAGCCAATACAAGTACCGGACGCCAGGGCGCCCGGTACTTCTCCCATTCCGGCAATCCGGTGACAATCCGAGCGATCTATTCGGCGGCGACCAAGGCGATATCGGATCCTGCATTCGCCTGAAGGACCTTGGCGCGGACAGGCTCGAGCGCCGCAAGGACCTGTTGGCGTAGCCAGACGTGCCCGGCGTTGCGGTCGGACGAGGTGTGCCATCCAAGCGAGATGTCATAGGGCGGGATGTCCACCGGTCCTGGGCTGATGGCGAGGCCGAACACCGGCGCCCAGGCACGGGCGAAGCTTGCTGGCACCGCGGCAAGTACGTGCGTATCCCGAACCAGGATCGGCAGCGTGAAGAGGTGCGGCGTCGTCACTGCTGCGCGTCGTTTCAATCCACGCTCAGCTAGCACTTCGTCCACAAGGCGGCAGCGGCCGTCCTTGCTGACGATCACGGCCTGCGGGGTCGCGAGAAACGTCTCGAGGTCGATCATGCCGGAGCGGCCGGTTGTCTCGGGATTGCTGAGGATGACATAATGCTCGGACCAGAGCTTGCGGCGTTTATGGAGTTCGTTGCCGGTTTCCACCTTGCCGATCGTGAGGTCGATCTCGCCGCTGTCCAGTAGATCCGCGGGATAATCCTGGTCGAGCGACCGTATCACGAAATTGACGTGTGGCGCCTGCTCGCGAACGGAAGCGAGAAGCGGCGGCATCAACAGGCTTTCGAGATAGTCGGTCATTCCGAGCGTGAAGGTTCGCTCGTCCGTTGCCGGGTCGAATTGCTCGGGCTCGATCAGGCGGGACTGGATCGTGCACAGGATGCCGCTGACGGTCTCCGCGAGTTCCTGCGCCCTTGGCGTTGGTTCGATCCCACGCGCCGAGCGAACAAAGAGTTCATCCGATAGAAGCGCGCGCAGGCGGCCGAGATTGTGGCTCAAGGCGGATTGTGATGTGCCGATACGCTGCGCCGCCCGCGTGACGTTGCGCTCGCTCATCAGGGCATCAAAGGCAACCAGCAGGTTCAGGTCGAACTTCAATATATGAGCGTGATCGATCGACATCATGATTTCCATCTGTTGGATTTCTGAATGCGGCAGAGATATCTGTTTGGTCGATGATAATCAACCGAATTGAGGAATAGCGCTCATGAAGTCTCTCTTTGAAGTCTACGACCTTCGCGGCCAGAAGCTTCGTAACCGTGTCGTCATGGCTCCGATGACCCGGGCCAGGGCGAAGGACGGTATCGCCGACGAGCAGACCGCCCAGTATTATCGCCAGCGCGCCGGCGCCGGTCTGATTGTTTCCGAGGGAACGCCGATCTCGCAAGAGGGAACGGGTTTCGCCTTTATCCCCGGCATCTGGTCGGACGATCAGGTTCGCGGCTGGCAGGGCGTGACGAAGGCCGTGCACGAGGAAGGCGGGAAGATCTTTGCGCAGATCTGGCACGTCGGCCGCATGTCGCATACCTCTCTTCAGCCGGCTGGCGGCCAGCCGGTCAGTTCCAGCGCCAAGCCGGCGCGCGACGATAAGAGCACGGCCTACGCGTTCAACGACGAAGGTGTTGCCGGTTTCGTTGAAGCCAGCGTGCCGCGACCGCTTGGGACTGACGAGGTCGCAAGGGTCGTAAACGACTTTGCGAATGCTGCGGCCAATGCCGTTGCCGCCGGATTTGACGGCGTCGAGATCCACGGTGCCAACGGTTATCTCCTGGAGCAGTTTCTCAATACTCTGATCAACGACCGCACCGACCGATATGGCGCAGGCAACGTCGAAGACAGGACGCGCTTCGTGCTGGAGATTGTCGACGCGGTGGTGGCGCGGATTGGTGCCGAGAAGGTCGGTATCCGGCTTTCGCCGTTCGGCAAGCTGTTCGACATGCCGCACCATCCTTTGATCGAGGAAACCTACCTGCATCTTGCGACTGCGCTTGCTGAACGCAAACTTGCCTATGTGCATCTGAAGGATCAGGGGCTTGCCAGCGCTCCGGCTCTTTCGAGGGATTTTCTGCGCAAGTTCCGCGAGAGCTATTCGGGCACGCTTATTCTTGCCGGTTCTCTCGACAAGCGCCGTGCAGAGCAGTTCCTGCAGGACGGCCTTATTGATCTCGCTGCTTTCGGCCAGCCGTTCATCGCAAATCCCGATCTGGTCGAGCGATTGCGGCGGGACCTGCCGTTGGCGACGCCGAACCGTGAGACGTACTACGGCGGTGGCGCCGAAGGGTACACTGATTATCCGGTATATGGGGGTAGCCCCGACATAAAAGCCGCCTGATCGCGGCCCTTGCCGGCACTAGTGCCAACCCGCGCCATCAAAATCCGCTGGAGATCAGAGCATCTCCAGCGGCCTTTTTCTTGCCGGAGGCGGGAAAGCGGCATCGAGCGCCGCCCAGTCCTCGTCGGTAATGTCGAGCGAGACTGCGTCCCGGTTTTCGGCGGCGCGGGCAGCGTTCGACGTTTTCGGGATGACGATCACGCCGTCGCGTTCCAGCAGGAAGGCAAGTGCCACCTGCGCCGGCGTTGCCTGATAGGCCTTGGCGACGCGGATCAGTTCCGGATGATGCAGAATGCGCCCCTGTTCGATCGGTGAATAGGCCATGATCGGGATCCGACGTTCCTGACACCAGGGCAGCAGATCATATTCAACGCCTCGGCGTGACAGGTTGTAGAGAACCTGGTTGGCTGCGACGTTCCCTCCGGCGGGAACGGTCCGCAGTTCCTCCATGTCGTCAGCATCGAAGTTGGAAACACCCCAGGCGCCGATCTTGCCGGATGCTTTCAGTTCCTCGAAAGCCTGGACGGTAGCAGCGAGCGGATGGTCGCCGCGCCAGTGAAGCAGATAGAGATCGATCCGATCCGTGCCGAGACGCGATAGGCTGCGTTCGCAGGCTGCGATCGTTCCCGTCCGGGTGGCGTTCCAAGGATACACCTTGCTGACGAGAAACACCTCATCCCGTCTGCCCCGGATCGCCTCGCCAACGATCTTCTCCGCGCCGCCGTCGGCATACATTTCCGCGGTATCGATCAGCGTCATCCCGAGATCGAGGCCTGCGCGCAGGCTTTCGATCTCGCTCCTGGCCTCGGAAGATCTCTCTCCCATGTTCCAGGTGCCCTGGCCGATGGCTGGAACCTCTGCACCATTGGGAAAGCTGATGGTTGGGATGGCGTCGTCTCGCATGATGGTCGTTCCGGTTTTCGAAGAAGATTGGGAGGCGCGCCAATCTTTCAACCAATCGTGTCACCATGACAATGATAGCATGGAGCGGTGGATTTAGGTCAGTTAGATTGACCTAAATCGAAAAGTCCCGCCGGACCAACCGCGGGCCTCCGAGAGGTCTCATGCCGCTGGATACATTTCTGGCACTCGTCCTGTTTGCCTTTACCACATCGATAACGCCTGGCCCCAACAACATGATGCTCTTCGCATCGGGCGTGAATTTCGGTTTCCGGCGCACCGTTCCGCATATGCTGGGGATCGGGGCAGGGTTCTTCTCGCTGCTGATCGGCGTCGGATTCGGGCTTGGGGCGCTGCTGCATGCGGTGCCGGCTCTCTATCTGACGCTGAAATTTGCCGGTGGCGCCTATCTTGCGTGGATCGCCTGGAAGATTGCGACTTCACGGTCGCTAGACGAAGGCAAGAGCGGTGTCAGCCCGATGTCGTTCCTGTCGGCGGCAGCCTTCCAGTGGGTCAACCCGAAGGCATGGGTCATGGCTGTTACCGCGATGGCGACTTACACGATCCCGAATATCTACTTTGCGAGTGTTTTGATCGTTGGCTTCGCTTTCGCGCTGGTCAATCTGCCGAGCGTGTCGACCTGGGCGGGGTTCGGCTCGGCTCTGCGTGATTGGTTGTCGGATCCCGTCCGGCTCAAATGGTTCAACATCACCATGGCCGTGTTGTTGGTGCTCAGCCTTTGGCCGATGCTGAAATAGAGCTTGCGGCAGGCTTCGACGACATCCTGAGTGGGGCTTGGCGCTCCGGCTACAAGCGCTTAAAGATAAGCCGCCAATTGGCGGAGGATTATCTCGTGCACGACGACGATCACCATCACGACCACGACCATGACCATGACAACCGCTATACCGACATGCAGGCGCGGGTGAGGGCGCTGGAGACGGTTCTGACGGAGAAGGGACTGATCGATCCGGCGGCGATCGATGCGATCGTCGAGACCTACGAGACCAAGGTCGGCCCACGAAACGGTGCGCGTGTCGTCGCCAGGGCATGGAACGATCCTGAATTCGCGGAGTGGCTGCGGCGCGGCGCGACGGCGGCGATCGCGAGCCTTGGCTATGCCGGGCGTCAGGGCGAGCACATGCGCGCGGTGTTCAACACGGACGAGACGCATAATCTCGTCGTCTGTACGCTTTGCTCCTGTTACCCCTGGTCGGTCCTCGGCCTGCCGCCCGTGTGGTACAAGGCCCCCGCCTACCGTTCGCGGGCAGTTATCGATCCGCGCGGGGTGCTGGCCGAATTCGGCGTGACCTTGCCCGAGGATAAGAAGATCCGCGTATGGGATTCGACGGCGGAGCTCCGCTATCTGGTCATTCCGGAGCGGCCGGCGGGCACGGATGGATGGAGCGAGGAGCAGCTTGCAGATCTCGTCAGTCGCGATGCGATGATCGGAACGGGATTGGCTGCCGCGCCAGGAGATGCGGCATGAACGGCCCGCACGACCTTGGCGGTCAGATGGGTTTCGGCCCTGTCGCGCCCGAAAGGGACGAGCCGTATTTCCATGCGGAGTGGGAGAAGCGTGCGCTCGGCCTTACGCTTTCCAGCGGCGCCTTTGGCGCCTGGAATATCGACGAGAGCCGGCATACGCGCGAAAGCATTCCACCGGCGAGTTATCTTGGCGCGAGCTACTACGAGATCTGGACGCGGGCGCTGGAGGTGCTGCTGCGGCGCCATGGCTTTGTGACGGCCGAGGAGATCAACGCCGGTCACAAGCAAATGGATGGCGCGACGCCGAAGCGTGTCCTGAAGGCCGACATGGTGGCAGGCGTGCTCGCCAAGGGTGGTCCCTGCGACCGACCGGTGGCGACGCCGCCACGCTTCTCCGTGGGGGACAGTGTTCGAACCAGGAATTTCAATCCGACGACACATACGCGGCTGCCGCGCTATGCACGCTCAAAATTGGGCGTGGTAGAAGCTGTTCAAGGCTCCTTCGTCTTCCCCGACGACAACGCCCATGGGAAGGGCGAGAACCCTCAATGGGTCTATACGGTCTTGTTCGACGGCGGCGAAATCTGGGGTGAGGGAGCGGATCCGACGCTCTGCATCTCGATCGATGCCTGGGAGAGCTATCTTGAGCCAGTGTGAGACGCGGTCGCCGCTGGCGCAATCGCCGCAGCTGCCGAAATCGCCCGATGGAGAGCCGGTCTTTCCTGAGCCATGGGCTGCGGAAGCCTTCGCGATAACAGTGCATCTGCACGAACGGGGCCTGTTTACGTGGAACGAATGGGCTGAGACGCTATCACGGGAATTGCACCAGCCCGGCCGCGCCGAAGACGGCAGCGACTATTTCGATTGCTGGGTGGCGGCGCTTTCGGCAATTCTCGTCAAACTCGGCGTCGCTGACGCCGACATGATCCTCGATCTGCAGAAGAGTTGGCAGCGGGCGGCGGAGGCGACGCCGCACGGCAAGCCGATCGAGCTTGCCAACGACCCGCTGCGCTGAGGCTTACGACGGAAACTGCCTGTAGCATTCCTCGGCGACTTTTCTCAGCACATCGCGCGGAATCTCGCCGGTAACGGCGTAGCCGAGTTCGCCGTCGATCCAGTAGAAGGTTTCGACATTGCCCGATGACGCGAAGCGGAAACTGGTCGACCTGTTATCAGCCTTGCGCCCGACGAGGACCGTCAGTCGTTCGCCGGCCGGATCCTCGTACATGAACATTGCACCCGGCCTGCCCTCGACGGGCAACAGTCGCCCGCCGACCAGCTTGAAGCCGAGTTCCTGCAGGTTCGGAACCCGCAAGTTTTGAATGGCAAGCCGCTTGCCGAGCCAGGTCGCCAGATGGGCTTCCTCATTGGCAAAGACCTCGACGGGATGGCGGACTTCACCGGCATAAACCAGGAAGGCGTTGCGGGCTTCGTTGGGCAGGGTTTCGAGTTCCGTCAGTTGCAGATCCGGTTTTTGAAACAGTGCTGGGCCGTAGTGGCCGCTCAAGGCTCCCAGGCCGAAAGCCGCTATGATCGCAGCCACCGCCGCCAGGCGCTTCGGCCAGTTTGCTGGGCGTGTCCGGCCAGTGACGAGCGCTATGTCGGCGTCCGTGGATTTTTCATAGTCCGCGAAAAGCGATCGGATCTCGGCATTTTGCGCGGACCATTCCGCCACTCTGGCTGCATCGCCCGGATTGTCAGTGAGCCACGCCTCGATGCGTGCGCGGGCCTGCTCGGGAAGCTGCCCGTCGGCAAAGGCGTGAAGATCCGCTTCGGTCACGGTCTGGTTGATCTCGTTCATTTCGGTCTCCGAAGCGTAATGACATTGTCTGCCTTCATGCGCTCTCCCATCCGTTGGCGTGCGCGTGACAGGCGCGACATAACCGTGCCGATCGGGATGTCGAGTGCGGTCGCAACCTCCTGATAGGTATAGCCTTCGATGACAATCAACATCAGCACAGCGCGGTTTTCTTCCGAAAGGCTGTTTAATGCATCCTCCAGCCGCGATCGCTCGAGCGGATCGGGAGCGGGATCGACGGATACGATGTCCTCGGCGCCATCGAGTTCCACGAACGGCGCGCGACCCGTCTGGCGACGGCTGTTGCGATAGAGGTTCGTCATGATCGTCAGCACCCAGCCGCGCAGGTTCAGCCCCCGCCATTGTCCGTGACGGGCGAGCACCTTCTCGAGGCAATCCTGCAGCAAGTCTTCCCCGTCTGCATCGGAGCGGGTGAGGCTCCGCGAGTAACGCCTGAGCGAGGGAAGGAGGGCCAGGATCTGGCCCTCGAACGTGTCGTGACCTGGTGCCTTCACGTCGCTTCGCTCACTGTTTGACGAGATCCCAATTGCCGCCGACACCGTCACCGGTGATATCGCCCATCTTCTTGTCCTTCACCCAGAAATAAAGCGGCATGCCGTCCTTGGCCCACTGCTTGCTGCCGTCTTTCCGTTCGACAATCGAATATGCACCCTCCGGCTTCGCGTCGCTAGCGGCCTTCAGCGGCGGCCAGTTCTTGGCGCAATCGTCGTAGCAATTGGAGACACCCATCTTATCCTTCTTGAAGGTATAGAGGGTCATGCCGTTTTCGCCGGCAAGAACCTCGCCCTTGGTGGACTTTACGGCCTTGACGGGCGGGGCCGCAAATGCGGACGTTGCGGCGGCGGATGCAATGGCAAAGGCGATCAGCATCTTTGCGGATTTCATGGGCTCTCTCCTCACGTGTAGGGCACGCTTGATTGCGTTGCCTGACATGAGACACCATCGATGCCGATTTTATTCCCTTTCGATTGCCCGCTTGCGCGGATTTCAGGGTTGCCTATGTCAGGCGAATCCTGCCAAGTCGATCCACGATGCAATTTGCTCCGCAACAAGATGAAGCCCTCAGGGCCGTTTCCCAATGGCTGAAGGAAGGGCGGACACCGCTTTTCCGTCTGTTCGGCTATGCCGGTACGGGCAAGACGACGCTTGCGCGGCATTTCGCGGAGTATGTGGATGGTGACGTACTGTTTGCCGCGTTTACGGGCAAGGCGGCCCAGGTGCTGCGGTCGCGCGGCGCCAGCAACGCGAAGACCATCCATTCGCTGATCTATCGTCCGCGCGGCGAGGAGGCTGTCGAGGACGAGGAGACGGGCAAAACTTCCATTGCGCCGATGTTTTCCATCAACCGTCAGAGCCCAGTCGCCAAGGCTGCGCTGATCGTGGTCGACGAGTGCTCGATGGTGGACGAGGCTTTGGGCCGCGACCTGATGAGCTTCGGCACACCGATCCTGGTGCTTGGAGATCCGGGGCAGCTGCCTCCGGTGTCGGGCGGCGGCTTCTTCACCAATCAGGAACCGGACTATCTGCTGACGGACATTCACCGCCAGGCGCGCGATAATCCGATCATCCAGCTTGCAATGCAGGTGCGTGAGGGCAACGAAGTCAGCTACGGAGACTACGGTACCGCGCGGGTCATCTCGAAGGGCGAGGTGAACCAGTCGCTGGTCCTCGATGCCGATCAGGTGCTCGTCGGCACGAATCGCACGCGACGCCGATACAATCAGCGTCTTCGCGAGCTGAAGGGTTTTGCGACCGAATATCCGCAAACGGGCGACAAGCTTGTCTGCCTGCGCAACGATCCGGCAAAGGGCTTGCTCAACGGCTCACTTTGGCAGGTGATGACGTCGTCCAAGGAGACGACGAAGCCTGGCATCAACCTGCTGGTCCGGCCCGAGGATGACGACATGGATCGCGGCGCGGCGAAGATCAAACTGCTGAAGCAGGCTTTCGAGGATGTCGAGGGTGAGATTCCCTGGAACACGCGCAAGCGCTACGACGAATTCGACTACGGCTATGCACTGACGGTGCACAAGGCGCAGGGTTCGCAGTGGAACAACGTCGTGTTGTTCGATGAAAGCTGGGCATTCCGCGATACACGCGAACGGTGGCTCTATACAGCGATCACGCGCGCGGCGGAAACCCTGACGATTGTGCGCTAGGCGATTTTCCGGGGGCGTCAGACCTGGACGACGCCGAGCATGACGGCCTTGGCTATGGCTTGAAAACGATTGTTGGCGTGGAATTTCTGGATGATGCCGGCCTCAAGTGACTGTGCATCGTCATTTCGAAGGTCGAGGGTGCGCGCAATACGCTGCGTGGAAAGCCCTGCCGCCATCAGCGCCAGGCACCGCAACTCCTGATCCGTGAGCATCGAGCCGCTCTGATTATCGTTGAGAAGCTGCTCCTCGGCTGCCTCGCGGTCGAGCAGGTCGCTCACCTGCTGCATCTGCCGATGCAATGTGGACATTTCCGCGCTGAGTTCGCGTTTGCGGGTCACGAGCGCGTCACGAAACAGAGCCTCGGCAGCCTCCTGCGATTCGGCTTCTATGAGGTCGCTCATCAAATCCTGGATCACAGCAACCGCCATTCCAGCCTCGCGGCAGGCGTTGATGACAGCCATGCGCATCACGTCGCCCGGTTCATAGACGCGCATCAGGCCGATTCGGCTGGCCGAAATGAGCCCTTTTTCCTCATAGAAGTGGAGTGTGCGGTGGGTGACGCCAAAGGCATTGGCCATGTCGGCGATCGGAACTCGCCCGCGGGGCAAATCTGCGGGGCGGAGCGCCGCAGAAGGAAGAAAACGGTGCCGCGCTCGTGTTTGTGTCGCGAGGTCTGACGTGAAATCCTGCTTGTAACCTTCTGCCATGGTCCCTCCCGTTGTGCTCATTGTGCGTCTGCAAATTGCAAAAAGGGTGCGGTTGAGTGGGGTTCCTTCTTGATCGTTCCTGTTCAGGCATCAAAGCAACTGGCGGTGTTTGCTTCGATATCGCGAGCTTACGTTACTCGTGATTGACGTATTTTGTTAGTATCAAATTTAGTGACTTTTAATTTACAGCGCAATCCGGCGGGAAAGCTGCCCCAGGTGACGCGTTTCTCGCGAGAAATCAGCGCTGGAGAAACGCTTGATCGTTTAAAGCGCGAAGAACAAACCAGATCTACATTCAGCCGCCGCGTTGACGGACCAAACGCTCGCGTCATCACAGATTCACATGCATCCATGTACGAATCTCGTTGGCCGATGCCGACTCGTTGGCTTAGAAACGATCATCCTTCGCTTCAGTGGAATCCCGCCATGCAGACTACGCTTTCCGTCAATCTCAATGCCGTCGCGATGCTGCGCAACCGCCGCGATCTTCCATGGCCCAGTGTAGAGGGGTTGGGGCGGATTGCGCTGCAATCCGGCGCGAGCGGATTGACGGTCCATCCGCGACCCGACCAAAGACACATCCGTTTCTCGGACCTGCCCATCATCCGCAATCTGATCGATGACGAATTTCCAAACGCCGAATTCAATATCGAGGGCTATCCCACCGAGGAGTTTCTCGATCTCTGCGTTGGGGTGGCACCCGAGCAGGTCACGCTGGTTCCGGACGACCCCTCACAGGCGACCTCTGATCATGGCTGGGATTTCCGCAAGCACCGCGATTTCCTGACTGATGTCATTGCGCGGCTGAAGAAGATGGGCACGCGCGTATCGCTGTTTGCCGATGGCGATGGGGACGCCGAGGCCGTCGCGATTGCCAAGGCGGTCGGTGCTGACCGGATCGAGCTTTATACGGGGCCATATGGCGGCTGCTACGATGCGCCTGAACGGGTAGGGCCAATCCTCGAGGCGCTAGGTGAGACAGCGGACGCGGCGCTGGCGATCGGCTTGGGCGTCAATGCGGGGCACGATCTGACGGTTGCGAATTTGCCACCGCTCTTAAAGCGCATTCCGAAACTCGCGGAAGTGTCCATCGGGCACGGGCTGACGGCGGACGCGCTGGAATTCGGCATGGCCGAAACGGTTCGGCGGTTCTGCCGCGCATGCGGCCAGAAGATCTGAGAACTGCATGAGTGAGCCCGCTCCGGTGGTGCGAAGCGGGCTTTATCGACCGACTCAGGCCGTGAGGGCGGTCTTGTGTGCGACGAAGAAGCCCTTGAGCGTTTGAGGCTTGTTGCCAGTCAGCGTCTCGTAATCCGCCGTTACCAGATCAAAGTTGCCGGCGCGGATGTTGGCGTCGGCTGAGACCAGCATGTCCGCGACGAAATCGGGAAGACCCGCGCCGCGAATGCCTTGGCCAAGCTGCTCATCCGTGACGCTGACGGCCTTCAACGGCCTTCCAACCGCATCGGAGAGGACCGCGGCGATCTGGTCGGCGCTCAGCGATTCGGCTCCGGTCAGCGTATAGGTCGCGCTTTCATCGCTGCCGGAGGCAAGGGACGCTGCGATTGCCCGCGCGCAGTCTTCGCGCGAGATGTTCGCAACCTTGCCGCCGTCGCTGCTCGTGTACCAGTTTCCCGACTGGAGATTGTGCGGCATGCCATGGAGATAGTTGTCCATGTACCAGGCATTCCGAAAGATCGTGTAGGGGATGTCAGTGGCCTTCATGGCATTCTCGGTGCCAAGATGATCGGGTGCAAAGGTCACCAGAGATTTATCGGGCGAGGGCATCGAGGTGTAGGCGATGTGCTTCACGCCTGCCTTTGCTGCCGCGTCCACTGCCGCTTTGTGCTGCTTGAGACGTAGGCCGGGGACGGCGAGTGCGTCGGTGCTGATGATCAGCAACCGATCGACGCCCTTGAAGGCAGATTCGAGCGAGGCGGCGTCGTCGAAATCGGCCTTGCGGGTGATGACACCCTTTGTGGCAAGGTCCGCGAGTTTGGCCGGATGGCGCGTCGCGGCGATGATATTTGCCGCTGGAACCTTTTCGGTCTCAAGCAGGTGATGGATGATCCGCTGGCCGAGTTGGCCGGCCGCACCCGTGATGAGAATGGTCTCGCTCATGTGTCTTTCCTCTGGGTTTGCTGTTGGTCTCAAAAAGAGAGTAGCTCTAGATTAGGAATTGACTGCGCGCTGTAAAGAAGGCAGTTTTTTGGCTCTACGTTACCAAAAGGGAACCAAGAATGAGTGGCGCCGTCGTCAACCTGAAGAACAAGGCCCCCGGCATTCGTCGAGACGTCGATCTCAGCAACCTCGACTTCAACAATTGCCCGGTCCGGGACATGATGCAGCAGATTGGCGGCAAGTGGTCGACACTGATGCTCGAGGCGCTGTCGCAACGTCCGTATCGCTTCGGCGAATTACGGCGGATGATTCCGGATATCTCGCAGCGCATGCTGACACAGACCCTAAGGGATCTGCAGCGTGACGGTTACATCGAGCGGGAAGTGTTTCCGACGAAACCGCCGAGCGTCGAGTACCGGATGACTGATCTCGGCCGCTCGCTTTACAGCACGCTCGCCTTGCTACTGAACTGGGCGGAGGCAAACCATGACGCGGTTCGCGCCGCCCGGCTCCGATTCGATTCAGCCAGCCTCTGAGACTGCCTGCCGGCCGCGGCCTTCCGTCAGGAACAGAAGGAACGCAAAGGCTGGGAAGCAGAAGCCGATCCACGCGGTCATCGTCCAGCCGCCGGTCGCGTAGGCCCAGCCGCCCACGGCGGATCCGATCGCACCGCCCGTAAAGAACGTCGCCATGTAGAGACCGTTCAGGCGGCTGCGATGCTCGGCGCTGATCGCGTAGACGGCTCGCTGGCCGCAGACCAGATTGGTGGTTACGCCGAAATCAAGCAGTATTGCTGCAGCGGTCAGCAAAAGCAGCGCCGTCAGCGACCCATCGGTTGCGAACTGGCTGATGAGAAAGGCCGACATTCCAAGCAGCATCGCTAGCGTCGAGGCAGCCTTCGTCAGTCCGCGATCGGCGAGCCGCCCGGCAATTGGCGACGCAATGGCACCAGCCGCGCCAGCCAGCGCGAACAGGGCGATGCCATTCTGCGTCAGCCCGAACTCAGGGCCTGCGAGCAGCAGGGGCGTCGTGGTCCAGAATAGGCTGAACGCACCGAACATCCCGGCCTGGTAGAGCGCGCGACGCTGAAGAATGCGCGAATGGAGGGCAAGATCCGCCATCGAGGCGAGCAGTCTGCCGTAGCTCAGTCTGGTGTGGGGAACACGGACCGGAAGGTTGGCTCTCAGGATGACAACGAGCGCGATCATGAGCGCCGCGGTCACGAAGTAGACCATGTGCCAGGAGGTTGCTTCGGCAACGAAGCTGGCGAAGGGCCGCGCCAGCATGATGCCACAGAGCAGGCCGCTCATGACGTTGCCGACGACGCGGCCGCGCGTAGCGTCCGGCGCCATGTGGGCGGCAAAGGGAACAAGTACCTGGACGGCAACGGATGCAAGGCCGATGCAGAGCGACGCTAGTAGAAACATCATCGGTGTCGAGGACAGTGCCGCGCCGACCAAAGCAACCGCAGAGATGGCGATCAGCGTCAGCACAAGTCTGCGGTTTTCCAGGAGGTCGCCGAGCGGAACGATCAGCAGAAGGCCGAGGCCGTAGCCGATTTGCGTCAGGGTGACGATCAAGCCGGTTGCCGCCGGAGTGAATCCGAGGGATGCGCTGATCGGGCCGGCAAGCGGCTGGCCGTAATAGAGATTGGCCGCGACCAGTCCGCAGGCGGCCGCAAAAAGAAACGTCATTAAAGGCGAGATCGTCTGCGGCGCGACGGTTTCCCGCGTGGTGGTCGAAAGGCTCATATTAGGCTCCGGGGCTATCGGATCATCAAAAAGGTTGCGCGTGAGGCGGGTCGGTCGCAACCCGATTTACGCAAGAAGTTTCATTGCAATCTCGGCGACAGCGACCATTTCTTCCTCGCTACGCCCCGTTTTGCCAACCACTCGCATTCCATTGGTCACGCAAAGCAGGGTACGGGCGGTGGCGGCGACGTCAACGTTCGCGGCGATCGAGCCGTCGCTTTGGCCGAGGCGGAGGAGATCGCGGATCAGCGCCTCGTTGGCTGCAAACGCAGCCGCGACACGGTCTGCGGCCTCTTCGTCGAAAAGCGCCAGGTCGTTCGCACTGCTGACGACAAGACAGCCGCACCGACCGGAGGCACCATGCGAGGAGAGCGCATAGTGGGCCAAGACTTCGCGGATCTTCTCACGGCCGGTTGCGGCCTTCGCCATGCGTGCGTCCAGAAGGCCGCGACGAACAGCGCGGTATCGGTCGAAGGCTGCGAGGAATATGCCGCGCTTGTCCTTGAACGCCTTGTAGACGCTGCCGGAGGCAAGGCCCATGGCTTCGGTAAGCTCGCTGATCGACGCGGCATGATAGCCGCGCTCGGAAAATACCTGGAGCGCCCTGTCGAGCGCTGCGTCGCGATCGAATTCGCGCGGTCTGCCGCGTGTCCTGATCGTTTCAGTGAGGGTCGCCGTGGTCATGGTCGACTTAATTAGGAAATGATCGTTTCCAAATCAAGGGAAACTTTTGCGACGCAGCAAATCAGAGATCAAGAACCCAGGTTTGGCCGTTTTCCTCAGGGCCGAACATCCGGTGTCTCCCCTCGGAGACAAGGCGGAAACCGGCCTTCAAATATATGCCGCGCGCGGCATGCAGGATGTCGTTCGTCCATAGCGATATCTGTCGATACTGCTTTGCCCTGGCAAAGCGAATGCATTCGTCGACCAGCATCTTGCCGAGTCCGAGGCCGCGCGCCGCCTTGTCCACATAGAGCAGGCGAAGCTTCGCAACGCCATCGCCACCATTGGTGACAAGGATCGAGCCGACGTTGATGCCTCCACGCTCGGCAATCCAGCAATACTCCTTCGACGGATCGAAATTCGCCAGGAACTTGCCGGCGACCTCTGCAACGAGGCCCTCGAAGCGCATGTCCCAGCCGTATTCCCCGGCGTAAGCCTTGCCCTGGCTTTGGACGATCCAGCCGATGTCGCCGGGCCGGTGTGCGCGGATGATCAAGGGTGGGCGCGCGGCCTCGGGATCCAATAGCCCCCGAATGGCACTCATCGCGGCTACGACGCTTTGCGGTTCGCCGTCGACGAGGTTAGCGAAGCGCTCTGCTATCTGAGTGTTGGAGCGACGGCCCAGTTCCTCGAATTGATCGTGTCCCTTGGTGGTGACGTTGATGATTTGACTGCGCAGGTCGTCGGGATCGGCCGTTGTTTCAATCAGGCCATTGGAGCGGAAGCGTTTGAGAATTCTGCTGAGATAGGCGGGGTCGAGTTGCAGGTCGCGTGCCAACGCGACCGCGGTGACGCCCTTGCGCGAGCCGATCTCGAAGAGGACGCGCGCGTCCGTCAGCGTGAAATCGGTGTCGAGGTAGGCCCGGTTCAGGACCCCCAGGAAGCTCGTGTAGAAACGATTGAAGTCGCGGGCAGCGTCGATCAAGCCAGGGTCAGACATGGACAAAACCTCCTGATAGGAGATTTTGTCCTGCTTTTATTTGACTGAGTCAACTAATTTGTTGACTCAAGCAGCCGCGATCACGCGTGCTTGTTCGTCGCCAAGTGCGAACTCGACGGCGGCGCGAGCATGGATCTCGGTTGTGTCGAAGCCCGGCAGCGGCAGATGCTTCGGGTCAAGGATCAGGCAGATTTCCGTGCAGCCGAGAATGATACTGTCCGCGCCCTTGGCGCGCTCGCGTTCGATGATCTGCATGAGCTTGTCGCGCGAGCTGTCGAGCACCTTGCCGGCGCAGAGCTCATTGAAGATGATGTCATGGACGGACGTGCGGTCGGCGGCTTCGGGAACCACGACGTCAACGCCCAGGCTCTTCATGCGATTGGCATAGAAACCGTGTTCCATGGTGTATCGTGTGGCGAGCAGGAGCGGGCGCTTGCGCCCGGCTGCCTTCAGAGACTTCGCAGTCTCGTCGATGATGTGGATCAGCGGCACGGAGATGCGGGAGGCGACCTGATCGGCAATCAGATGCATCGTGTTCGTGCAGATCAGCATGCAGCGGGCGCCGGCAATCTGCAGGTGCAGAGCCACGTCGCCGAGCCGGCTTGCTGCAGAGTCCCAGTCACCCGCCTTCTGCATGGAGACGATCTCGTCGAAATTGACGGAATGCATCAGGAGGTCAGCCGACGTGAGCCCGCCGCGGCGCTCGCGTACCATTTCATTGATCAGGCGATAGTAGACCGCCGAGCTTTCGAAGCTCATTCCGCCAATTAGTCCGATTGTCTGCATTTTTGTTATGCTCCCGTCTGGAATTTCGTAGTGGCGAGATCATGCATCGAACCTCGCGCAAATGGTTTGCTTTCTTTGTCTCAAACTCTTCATTGGCGCTGCATTTTTGCGTATAATCTCCAAACTGCGCAAACTGCAGCCGTGAAATTTCCGAGGCACCATGCTTGATGACCGCGATCGACGAATCCTAGAATATTTGCAGACCGATGCGGGCATTTCGGTGACGGAGCTTGCTGAAAGGGTCGCACTATCGGTCTCTGCCTGTTCTCGCCGCATCCAGCGGCTGGAGGAGAGCGGCCATATCGCGCGGCGGATCGTGGTGCTTGACCGCGAGAAAATGGGCGTGCCGACGACGGTATTTGCGCTGATCAAGACGGCACACCATGCCGACGAGTGGATCGAGGCGTTTCGCCGGGCGATCAGCAGCATACCGGAGATCGTCGAGGCGCATCGGCTTACCGGCAACCACGACTATATTCTAAAGATCGTGCTCCCACGCGTCGAGCACTACGACGTGATCTATAAGCAGATCGTCCGCAAGATCGAACTCTTCGATGTGTCAGCGTCCATATCGATGGAATTGCTGAAAAGCGGGACATCGATCCCTGTTGCCTATGCAGACTGAGTGACCCCGACACCAAATTGAGCATTCGTGACTACCGCCCAGAGCAGGCGAGCTATGCCCAAACAGTGATTGAAAGCCGCGCGCGACCAACGACATTGGCTATAACGAAGTGGCACGGAAAGGCAGCTCATGAGCGAACACCATGTTGTGGTTGTCGGCGGCGGCTTCGGCGGCCTGCAGTTGGTCAACGATCTGAAGGGTGCGGGCGTCCGGATCACGCTGATCGACCGACGCAATCATCATCTCTTCCAACCGCTCCTTTACCAGGTGGCGACGACAATCCTTTCCACCTCCGAGATTGCCTGGCCCATTCGCCATCTCTATAGCGACCGCCAGGACGTGACGACGCTGTTAGGCGAAGTCGTAGGTGTCGATACTGACGTAAAGGAAGTTTCCTTACGTAACGGCACTACGTTGCGTTATGACACGCTCGTCCTCGCCACGGGTGCAACGCACGCCTATTTCGGGCGAGACGACTGGGAGTCGGTGGCCCCCGGCCTAAAGACGCTGGAGGATGCAACGACGATCCGCCGGCGCATGTTGCTCGCATTCGAGCGGGCGGAGACCGAAGCCGATCCCGCTGCGCGCGACGCATTATTGACCTTCACTATCGTCGGCGCCGGGCCGACGGGGGTCGAGCTTGCCGGGATCATCGCCGAGCTTGCACGCAGGACCCTGCCGCGCGAATTCCGCAATATCGATACGCGCAAGACACGGGTCGTGCTGGTCGAGGCGGGGCGGCGCGTGCTTCCGACCTTTGCCGAGGAGCTTTCTGACTATGCCAGCAAGGCCCTTCAGGAACTCGGCGTCGAGCTGCATATCGGCGAGCGTGTCCTGGAGTGCACGGCAGACGGTGTCGAGACGAGCGAGGAGTTCATTCCGAGCCGCACGATCGTCTGGGCTGCAGGCGTACAGGCCTCACCCGCCGCTAAGTGGCTGGATGTTCCGGCCGATCGGGCCGGCCGCGTCGTCGTCGAGAAGGATCTGACGGCACCGGGACTTCCGGATGTTTTCGTCGTCGGCGATACGGCGTCTGTCACGCGGGAGGGAGGTGCTCCCGTGCCCGGGATTGCACCGGCTGCCAAACAACAGGGCGCTTATGCTGCAAAGGTGATCCGGGCGCGTCTCGCGGGAAAGCCGGCACTCCCGCCATTTCGATATCGTCATCAGGGCAGCCTTGCGACGATCGGTCAAAGTGCCGCGATCATCGATTTCGGTCGGATCAAGCTGAAAGGCTGGATCGCTTGGTGGATATGGGGCATCGCCCACATCTATTTCCTGATCGGGACGCGTTCGCGTTTTGCCGTGGCTTGGAGTTGGCTCTGGATTTACCTGAGCGGCCAGCACAGCGCGCGGTTGATCACCCAGAAGGAAACGATGCGCGACGATAGCAGCGCATAGAAAGGGCGGCTCAAGGCCGCCCTGCGGCTCAAGGCCGCCCTTTCCCATTATCAAGCTGCCAGCGAGGCGATGTCGATGACGAAGCGGTAACGAACGTCGCTCTTCAGAACGCGTTCATAGGCCTCGTTGACCTGCTGGATGTTGATCGTCTCGATCTCGGAGACGATGTTGTGCTTGCCGCAGAAGTCCAGCATTTCCTGGGTTTCCTTGATTGAGCCGATCATCGAGCCGGAAATGCTCTTGCGGCCCGGGACCAGCGAAAATGCATGAACCGGGATCGCGTTTTCCGGGATGCCGACGACCACAAATGCACCGTCCACCTTCAGAAGGCCAAGATAAGCGTTCCAATCGATCTCGGCGCTGACCGTGCAGATGATCAGGTCAAATGTACCGGCAAGCTTCTTGAACGTCTCCTCGTCGCTGGTCGCATAGTATTCTTTGGCACCGAGCTTGAGGCCGTCTTCCTTCTTGGAAAGGCTCTGCGAGAGGACGGTGATGTCAGCACCCATGGCCGCGCCGAGCTTGACGCCCATGTGACCGAGGCCGCCCATGCCGACGATTGCGACCTTCTTGCCTGGTCCGGCATTCCAGTGACGCAGCGGCGAGTAGAGCGTGATGCCGGCGCAGAGCAGCGGGGCCGAGGCGTCGAGCGGAAGGTTGTCCGGAATGGACATGACGTAACCTTCCTTGACGACGATCGAGTCGGAGTAACCGCCTTGAGTGCGCGTCTTGCCATCGGCTTCGAAGTCGTTGTAGGTGCCGACCAGGCCGGGCATATATTGTTCGCGGTCGAGGTCGCGGGCTGCGCAGCCAACGCAGCTGTCGACGAAGCAGCCAACACCGACGCGGTCGCCGACCTTGAACTTGGTGACGGCCGAGCCGACAGCCGAGACGATGCCGGCGATCTCGTGGCCTGGTACGATCGGATAGACCGCATTCTTCCATTCGTTGCGGACGGTGTGGATGTCCGAGTGGCAGATGCCCGCAAATTTGATGTCGATCACAACGTCATCGGCATTGGGTTCACGGCGCTCGAAGGTGAAGGGCGTAAGGGGCTTGGACGCGTCGGTGGCAGCATAGCCTTTTGCAATGGCCATCTAAGACTTCCTTTCGGGTTGCTGGGTGATGGCAGACCATGCACCGGATCGATGTCGATGCGTTAGAGCGATACTCCGAGCTTCTTGCACGATCCTGCAAAAGTGACAGACGGGCCTATTCTCGCGGGAGCAAAGCTGTCCTAGATAGTGCGCATCTCTCCGAGGCGATACATAAAGGGTTCGCTCGTATGACTCTGCCGTTCAATCCCTACCAAGAAATCGTCTCCATTGCCGCGCGCCATCTTGGCGATGACGGGGAATGCAGGACCGCAATCGAGAGCGTGGGGATCAGTCGGCGCTCTTCACCGAGCGCTCCCTGCCACGGCAGCTACCGCCCTTGCATCGCCCTTGTTATCCAGGGCGCCAAGAGCCTGCGCCTCGGTACCGACGTCATCAATTACGGGCCTGGCGACTACCTGCTGACATCGCTCGACCTGCCGGTGACATGGCGAGTGGTGGAGGCAAGCCCCGAGGTTCCGCATTTCTGCCTGACGCTCGCCATCAACAGCGAGAAGGTTCTCGATCTCCTGAGCCGGGCCGATATCCCGCGGCCAACCGCGCCCGTTGGAGGACGCGGGATCGTCGTAAATGTCGCGACGCCAGAGCTCTTGGACGCGGCAGTGCGGCTGCTACGTTTGCTCGATAGTCCAAAGGACATCGCGGCGATGGCGCCGCTGATAGAGCAGGAGATTCTATATCGGGTTCTTACCGGCCCGGACGGTGGCCGGCTGATCAATATTGCGGTCGCCGACAGTCACGGCAACCGCATTGCACGCGCCATCGCATGGTTGCGGCAGAATTTTGCCCAGCCGCTGCGCATCGAGGACCTCGCGGAGCAGGTCAACATGAGCGTGTCGTCCTTCCATCACCATTTCAAATCGATCACCGCGATCACGCCGGTGCAATACCAGAAGCAGCTGCGGCTGCATGAGGCGCGGCGTCTGATGCTGATCGAGCGGCTGGATGCAGGGACGGCGGGGCATCGTGTCGGCTATCAGAGCCCGTCGCAGTTCAGCCGCGAATACAGCCGCGTCTATGGCATGTCCCCGGTGAGAGACGTCGAGGCGGCACGCGAGCCTTCTGACGACGCCTGAGTAGTGCGCTGTAGGCAGCGACGGTCGCGCCGATAGCGCACAAGGACGCTGAAATTTTCGTGCCATGCCGCTTGACGCGCACAGTGGTTTGCAGCATAAAGCCTGCGAACCGTACCGTACGGTACTATTGGGAGTGAGGCCGTGTCCGTCGATAATTTGGAGCCCAGCGAGTTTTCGCCGCGCCAAAACGCCGTCCTGGAGCAGGCATTGCAGCTGCTCGTCGATGGCGGCGAGAAGGCGCTGACGACATCGGGCGTTGCGCGCGCGGCGAACTGCTCCAAGGAAAGCCTGTACAAGTGGTTCGGCGACCGCGACGGCCTGCTGTCCGCGATGATCGCCTATCAGGCGAGCAAGGTGCGCACCTTCGAGCGCAATGGCGAGCGGCTGACGTCGGCGAGCCTCCACGACCACCTCGTCATCTTCTCAAAGGATTTGCTTGAAGTTCTCGCCGGCGATGTCTCGCTGGCGCTCAACCGTCTCGCCATCGGCCAGTCGCATCGCGACGGCTCCAAGCTCGGCAAGCTGCTTCTGGAGCGGGGTCGCCGTCAGATCGATCGCCGCGCCATGGGGCTGATCGATTCCGGCAAGCGCGCTGGGCTGCTGCGCTTCCATGATGCCGACGAGGCATATCACACGCTTTATGGCCTGATCGTTTCCGATCTGCATGTTCGCATGCTGCTCGGCGAGCCGGGTCTCAAGGATACCGCGCGTCAGGCGGAGAGGGCGGTTTCCGCCTTCCTGCGCCTCTATGGCACGGAAAAGGTTTTGGCGGAGATGCCGCTCGTCGGCTGATCCCCTCTTACAAGTCACAGGACAAGCAAAGGGAAGGAAATTCAAATGCGCGTCTATTACGATCGTGATGCAGATCTCAACCTCATCAAGTCGAAGAACGTCGTCATCGTCGGCTACGGCTCCCAGGGCCGTGCGCACGCGCTGAACCTCAAGGACAGCGGCCATGCCAACGTGGCGATCGCTCTCAAGCCTGGCTCGGCAACCATCAAGAAGGCAGAAGCCGACGGCTTCAAGGTCATGACCGTTGCCGACGCTGCCAAGTGGGGCGACCTGATCATGATGGCAACGCCTGACGAGCTGCAGGCCGACATCTACAAGGGCGAAATCGCCGGCAACATCCGTGACGGCGCTGCAATCGCCTTCGCACACGGCCTCAACGTTCACTTCGGCCTGATCGAGCCGAAGGCGTCGCTCGACGTCGTCATGATCGCGCCGAAGGGCCCGGGCCATACGGTTCGCGGCGAATACCAGAAGGGCGGCGGCGTTCCCTGCCTCGTTGCCGTTCACCAGAACGCTTCCGGCAACGCTCTCGAACTCGCTCTCTCCTACGCTTGCGGCGTTGGCGGCGGTCGTTCGGGCATCATCGAAACCAACTTCCGCGAAGAGTGCGAAACCGACCTCTTCGGCGAACAGGTCGTTCTCTGCGGCGGTCTCGTCGAACTGATCCGTGCTGGTTTCGAAACGTTGGTCGAAGCCGGCTATGCGCCTGAAATGGCCTACTTCGAGTGCCTGCACGAAGTGAAGCTGATCGTCGACCTGATCTATGAAGGCGGTATCGCCAACATGAACTACTCGATCTCGAACACGGCCGAGTGGGGCGAATACGTCACCGGCCCGCGCATCATCACGGCTGAAACCAAGGCTGAAATGAAGCGCGTCCTGCACGACATCCAGACCGGCAAGTTCACGTCCGACTGGATGCAGGAGTACAAGGCAGGGGGGTCGCGCTTCAAGGGCATCCGCCGCATGAACGACAGCCACCAGATCGAAGAAGTCGGCGCGAAGCTGCGCGGCATGATGCCTTGGATCGGCAAGAACAAGCTGGTCGACAAGTCCGTCAACTAAGCGGTTTCACACTGCTGAGTCAGCAGGGCCGGGGCGAAAGCTCCGGCCTTATTTTTGCGTCCGTACCGCAAGCCAGCGGGTCGGCTTTCCGTCGTAGCCGGTCCCATCGCCTTCGCTGATCACAATGTTGTGCCAGCCGCCATTGCTCAGCATTTCCGAAAGCAGTTCCGCCGACGGATAGTTGTAGTAGCGACCGAAGCCGTCGTGCCCCTCGGCCTCGCCCGCCTTGAAGGTGGCGTGAAAGACGCCGCCGGGCCGCAGCGCCGTGCGGATCCGTTCCAGCACATCAGGGAGGTCTGCCCGGGGGACATGCAGCAGGCTGGCCTCGGCCCAGACGCCGTCGAAGGCTTCCTCTTCGTCCAGATCCTCGAAGCGCAACACCGCGACGGGACGCTCAAGAAAGGTTTCGGCCTGCTCCGCGATCGCCGGCGATCCGTCCGTTGGCGTGACATCGAAGCCCTTTGACAGCATGTAGGCGCTGTCCTGTCCGCCGCCGCATCCCAGATCGAGGATGGCTGCACCTGGCGGCAGCATCAACAGAAAAGCGTCTAGGCGTCGAACCGGCAGCGTGCGTTGCCGCGAAGCATAGGTGGCCGCGTTGTCGTCATAGAATGAAGATGTACTCTCGTCTGCCATGATCGTTCGCCCAATGACCCAAGGCCGGAGTTACACGCATAAGGTCGCCGCCTTTGAGGCAGCGCTCATTCCGTCGATACAAAAGAGCGAGCTAGATGGAACGGCGCCCGCTGATGGCGTGGTACAGCCAAAGAACCACGACCGCGCCGATGACGGCGACAACGAGGCTGTAGATATTGAAGCCCGTTATGCCGGATGCGCCGAAGAAGCTGAAGATGACGCCACCGACGATCGCTCCGACGATGCCGAGGACGATGTCCATCAGCATGCCTGCGCCCGACTTGTTCACAATCTTGCTGCCGATGAATCCTGCGATCAATCCAAGGATAATCCACCCGATAACAGACATCTGCCATTCCCCTCCTTGATTGGTTGAATATTCAGACCATCTTCCCGTTTAAGCTAAATAGYTCGTCGGGGAATTCAAGGTTCGCGAGAACCTTGTTCTTTCATTCTACAGTTGTTGTTCAATGAAATGAAGCAACCGAAAAGGAGGATGTCATGGGTATTTTTGATGACGCCGTTCCGGGCGGAAGTATCTCGAAGCCGATCATGGTCGCGCTTGGCGCGTTACTAGTGGGAAAGCTTCTTGGTGCTGGAGGCAGCCAGACGGATCCAGCCGCTCAGCAGGCTAATCCCCAAGCTGGTGACGGCGGGCTTCTTGGTGGGCTCGGCGGTCTCGGTGGTCTTCTCGGCAAGCTGACGGAGGCCGGGCAGGGCGATACGGTGGATTCCTGGGTCCAGCCCGGACAGAACAAACCGATCGCGCCGGGCAGCCTCAACGATGCGCTTGGGTCGAAGACGATCAGCGATCTCGCACGCCAGGCGGGAATCAGTGAGCAAGAACTCCTGAATCAACTTTCGACAGTCCTGCCCGGAGTGGTCGACAAGCTGACACCCAGAGGCCAACTGCCGACACAAGAGCAGATCGCCTCCTTGTTCCGTTCCTGAGCGCGGTACGATCGAGCTGCAGTATCGCAGAAGACTCGCCCCCGTTTCCTGGTCGGAAGCGGGGCAACGAGTGTTTTTTCCATGCCGCCCCTGATGATTTTGCGACCGGCCGAAGCCTCGCGCCTCTCTGCGCTCTTCCTCTGGTCCGGCCACAAAAAAACCGGGCGTTGCCCGGCTTTCGAATTTTTTGAATTGCTGGGCCGACTACTTGCGGCCGCTGACCTCAGATCAGGATGCGRCGTGTCCAGCCACGCTCATCGTTCGTCACGCCCTTCTGCAGGCCGACGAGCTCCTGGCGCAGCTCGGTGGTCAGCTTCCCGGTCTGCCCGTCTCCGATCAGGAATTCGCCACCAGCGTGTCGTACCAGGCCGATGCCCGCGAGTACCGCTGCAGTGCCGCAAGCGAAGGCTTCCACGAGCTTGCCACTGACGGCATCGGCCTGCCATTCCGCGAACGAGTAGGGGCGCTGCTCGACGCGCAAGCCCTTTTCTTCGGCGAGAACGATAACCGAGGTGCGGGTGATGCCCGGCAGGATCGTGCCGCCGAGCGGTGGCGTGACGACGGATCCGTCGTTCATCACGAAGAATACGTTCATCCCGCCGAGTTCCTCGACCCAGCGGTGCTCTGCCGCATCGAGAAAGACGACCTGATCGCAATTCCTCTTCGAGGCCTCGGCTTGCGCGATGAGGCTTGCGGCGTAGTTTCCTCCGCATTTTGCAGCACCGGTGCCGCCGTTGGCCGCCCGCGTGTATTCGGTCTCGACCCATAGGGAGACCGCTTTTGCTCCACCTTTGAAGTAGGCGCCGACCGGAGAAGCGATAATGCAGAAGATATATTCCTGAGCCGGACGAACACCCAGGAATGCCTCGTTGGCGAACATGAAGGGGCGAAGATACAGGCTGGCGTCGCCCGATGGAATCCAGTCCTTATCAACACGGACGAGTTCTTCCACCGCCTTCAGGAAAAGTTCGTCCGGCACCGGAGGCATCGCCATGCGGATGGCTGACTGGGCGAAGCGGCGGGCGTTCTCTTCAGGCCGGAAGAGCAGAATGCGACCATCGTCCGCCCTGTAGGCTTTCATGCCCTCAAAGATTTCCTGCGCGTAGTGCAACACCGCGCTGGCAGGATCGAGTTCCAAGGGCCGCCTGGGCGTTACCTTCGCATTGTGCCACCCTTTGTCAGGAGTCCACCGAGCCAGAACCATATGATCCGTGAAGACCTTGCCAAAGCCGGGCGACTCCAGGGCCTGAATTCGGTCGGCGTCCGAGACCGGCGACGTGTGGAATTCGATCTTGATTTCAGGAGTGTTCGACGACGCGGGCATTGCTGGCACCTTCATAGCATATTTGATAGTGGCGGCGACACTACTGCCACGGAGTGGGTCTTGAAAAGATCGATTTTAGCCAGTTCTGGCTTCTGATCACGGAAGTGACCTTCGCTTCCCAAAATTGTCATGGTAGCAAACAAATAGGTCAGTAATGTTGACTTATTATTTGTTGCGTGGTTCTGTCGCCTAAAGACAAAAAATTACGAGGAAATGCCCATGCTGAATTGGGAAAGCATATTCGCGACGCGTTCTTCCCGTATGCGTGCTTCGGAGATTCGCGAGCTTCTGAAGCTTCTTGACCGCCCAGATATTATTTCCTTTGCCGGTGGTATTCCGGATCCGGCGCTTTTCCCCGATCAGGAATTCAAGGCGGCCTACGTCGATATCTTCGATAGCTCGGCCGTGAACTCGGCGCTGCAGTATTCGGTCAGCGAGGGCTACAAGCCGCTCCGCGAATGGCTGGTCAAGCAGATGGCCGCCATCGGCATCCCCTGCGAACTCGATAACGTCTTCATCGTTTCTGGCTCGCAGCAGGGCTTGGATTATCTCGGCAAGCTTTTCCTCTCGCCCAATGACACGGCGCTGGTCACCTGGCCGACCTACCTCGGTGCGCTCCAGGCCTTCAATGCCTATGAGCCGGCCTACGATCAATTGACGCCGAACGGCAACCGCACGCCTGATTCCTACAAGGCGCAGGCCGCGAGCGCGGGCGGCAAGGTGAAGTTCGCCTATCTCTCGGCCGACTTTGCCAATCCGACGGGCGAGACTGTCGATCAGGCTGGACGAGAGAAGGTTCTTGCCCTGGCAGAGGAACTCGATATCGCAGTCATCGAAGATGCCGCGTATCAATCACTCCGCTACGATGGGACGCCGATCGCGCCGATTCTGGCGACGGAGATCGCGAAGAAGGGGCACATCAACGATACCCGCACGATCTACTGCGGCAGCTTCTCGAAGACGCTTGCGCCGGGCCTGCGCGTTGGCTTCATCGTCGCCAACGCTCCCGTTATCCGCAAGCTTGTTCTGATGAAACAGGCGGCTGACCTGCACTCCTCGACGATCAATCAGATGGCGATCGCGCATGTCGCGGAACGCGGTTTCGATGCACAGGTCGCCAAGATCAAGTCGGTTTATAGTCACCGCCGCAATGTCATGCTGGCGGCGCTTGAGAAGTACATGCCTGCAGGCACGAGCTGGACGAAGCCCGAAGGCGGCATGTTCATCTGGGTGACGCTGCCTGATGGCATGGATGGCGCGAAGCTGCTAGCCAAGTCGCTGGAAACGGCCAACGTCGCCTTCGTCCCGGGCAAGGCCTTCTTCGCGGATGGTTCGGGTGAGAACACCTTCCGCGTCAGCTTCTCCTGCGCGAACGATCAAATGATCGAGGAGGGAATCAGCCGCCTTGGTGCGTTGATCGCCGGTGAAATCGGCGGTTGATCAGCCGCCGACCTCTTCAGAGCCAACTATCGATTGAGGTGTGGGCCGAGCAATTCGAGGTCCGCCTCACTCAGCCGGTCGCTGGCCGTGTTCAGCTGGTGCCAATACGGATAGAGCACGGGCGGCAGGCTGACCGCGTCCAGTCGACTGCGCTCCTGCTCGGTCAGCTTCAGCTCGGCCGCGGCGAGATTGTCCTTGAACTGGGCTTCGGTGCGCCCTCCGATGATGACAGACGTGACCGCCTTGCGGCCGATCAGCCAGGCAAGCGCCACCTGGGCTGCCGAGACACCGCGCTCATCGGCGATCGCCACCAGCGTTTCCACGATATTCCAGAGGCGGTTTTCATCGCGGATCGGCGGCTCGGTCCAGCCTGAGAACTGCCGCGAACCCTCAGGTGCTGCCCGGTTGCGTCGATGCTTGCCCGAAAGCAGGCCGGCAGCAAGCGGGCTCCAGACGAGGACACCGAGGCCCTGGTCGATGCTGATCGGAAGGAGTTCATATTCCGCATCGCGTGCTTCGAGCGTGTAGTGGATCTGCTGGCTGACGAACCGCTCCCGCTTTTCCCTCGCGCTGACGCCGAGCGCCTTCATGATATGCCAACCGGAGAAATTGGAGCAGCCGACATAGCGGACCTTGCCCTGGCGCACGAGTGTATCGAGCGCCTCCATGGTTTCCTCCAGTGGCGTCTGCCCGTCCCACTCGTGAAGCTGGTAGAGGTCGATGACGTCAGTCTTCATGCGCCGCAGGCTGGCCTCGCAGGCGCCGATCAAGTGATAGCGCGACAGGCCGGTGTCGTTCGGGCCGTCTCCCATGCGAAAGCGCGCCTTGGTGGCGATGAGAACGCCGTCCTTGCGCGGCCCGCCGATGATCTCGCCGAGGATTTCCTCGCAAACACCCTGCGAGTAGACGTCGGCAGTGTCGATCAGGTTGACGCCGGCGTCTATGCACAGGTCGACAAGCCTGCGTGCCTCGGTAACGCCGAGATCGCCAACCATCTTTGCCCAGCCTTGGCCACCGAATGTCATGGTGCCCATCGTCAAGGTCGAAATCTTCAGGCCAGAACGGCCAAGAAGCCGGTATTCCATTTGCGCTCCTCCAAAATGCACAAGTCAAAACGTGCGGTAGAAGATAGGGGCGGGGAAGGTGGGTCAAGGGCAGAGGTCCGACGTCTTGGTACCGAAGCCGACTGTCACAATCATGTTATCCGCGATGGCTAAGGAACGGGTCTCCCACCACCGAGGACCAATCATGAAGACGATCGTTTCCGCCGCCGCGCTACTCGCAGCGAGCTTGCTTGCAATCCCAGCCTCCGCCGCCAATCTCGTCCTCTATACGAGCCAGCCGAACGAGGACGCGCAGGCAACCGTGGATGGCTTCATGGCAGCCAATCCGGACGTCAAGGTAGACTGGGTGCGCGATGGCACGCCCAAGATCATGGCGAAGCTGCAGGCGGAGATCGAGGCCGACAATCCCGTCGCCGACGTCCTGCTGATCGCCGACACGGTGACGCTCGAGCGTCTGAAGAAAGCCGGCAAACTGCTCGCCTACAAGTCGCCGGAAGCTGCCGGCTACGACCCGGCACTCTACGACGGTGACGGCTACTACTATTCGACCAAGCTGATCACGACAGGCATCGTCTACAACACCTCTGCCGCGTTCAAGCCGACCAGCTGGAAGGACCTGACGAAGGCCGAAGCCAAGGGTCTCGTGACCATGCCGAGCCCCTTGACGTCGGGTGCAGCCCTCATTCATGCGCAGACGCTGGCCGGCGTCAGCAGCCTCGGCTGGGATTTCTACAAGGATCTTGCCGCCAATGGCGCGACCGCCGCAGGTGGAAACGGTGCTGTGCTCAAGTCGGTTGCCTCGGGTGAAAAAGCCTTCGGCATGATCGTCGACTACATGCCGATCCGCGAAAAGGCCAAGGGCGCGCCGGTCGCATTCGTCTTCCCGACGGAAGGCGTCTCCGCCGTCACGGAGCCGGTCGGTATTCTCGCAAGTTCGAAGAATGCCGATGCGGCGAAGAAATTCGTCGATTACGTGCTCTCTGAAAAGGGGCAGGAAGGCTTCCTCAAGCTCGGCTATATCCCCGCCCGCAACGGCATGAAGCTGCCGGAAGGCTTCCCGGCTCGTGACAGCATCAAGGTGCTGCCAGTCAATGCCGCGGAGGCGCTGAAGACTACCGATCAGGACCTCAAGACCTTTTCCGGCATTTACGGCTCGAACTGATCGCCGCCGGAAAGCAGATGCGCGGATATGTTCGTCCTGGAAACAGCCAGCCTGCTTGGCTGTTTCCTTTTGTCGTTATCATTGTCCTGATACTTAGCGTGCTGCCGCTAGCGCGGCTCGCGATGACAGGCATTGCGGCGCTCGCAAAGGGCGGCGTCGGCGCGGTGCTCAGCGATCCTGCCCTTTGGTCGGCAACCTACTACACGCTCGCCACGGCCATTCTTGGCACACTGATCTCGCTTGCCATCGGCTGCGCCTTCGCGTTCCTGCTGACGCTGACGGATATCAGCGGCAAGGGAGCGCTAAGCTTCCTGTTCGTCCTGCCGATGATGATCCCGCCGCAGGTGACGGCGCTTGCCTGGGTGCAGATGTCCGGGCCGTCAAGCCCACTGCTGAAGGCGTTGCACCTTGCGCCTCCGCTTGGATCGCCGCAGCCGCTTTATTCGGTCGGGGGCATTTCGCTGCTCTACGGAGTACAGCACGCGCCGCTCGTTTATCTCGCCCTCCGTGCAGGCCTGATGGCGTTGCCTCGCGATGGTGTCGAGGCGGCGCGTCTTGCTGGGGCGGGCAGCTTTCGGGTCTTCCGCGATATCATCCTGCCGCTTTCGTTGCCGGGCATCATTGCCGGTGCCGCAATCTCTTTCGTATCCTGTACAGGCAACTTCGGCATTCCCGCCATTCTCGGCATACCCGCCTCGATCTACACGCTTCCGACACTTATCTTCACTAAGTTCTCCGCCTTTACGAGCCGTACTTTCGGCGACGTTGCAGTGCTTTCGGCACTGATCGCGATCATTTCCGTTGCCGGGCTTGCCATTCAGGATCGCGCCCTGCGCGGACGCGACTACCGCGTCCTCGGGCTTTCGGGCGCGACCGCGGCCTTCGAGTTGGGGCGCTGGAAGCTCCTTTTGCAGCCGCTGCTCTGGCTCTGCATCTTCTTCATGCTGGTAGCGCCATTCTTCGCTCTCCTCGCCGGTGCACTCGTGCCGGCCTATGGCGTGCCGTTGACCTTCAAGACCCTGTCGGCAAGCGCCTTCTACGAAATTCTCTTCCGTCAGGCGGTCACGCGCACGGCTTTCGCCAATTCGCTCTCTCTCGCGGCGGGGACGGCGCTATGTCTCCTCTTGGTGACCGTGCTGACGGCTTACGCGTTGACCCGGCGGAAGGACCTGCTGGGCCGGATCGTTTCGAGCCTGATCGAGATTCCCTATTCGCTGCCCGGCATCGTCATGGCCGTGTGCTTCATTCTGGTGTTTGCCGCACCGATTCCGATCCTGCATGTGACGCTCTACGGAACGATCTGGATCATTCTGATCGCCTACCTCTCCAGTTTCTTTGCCGTTAGCCTGAAGCCTGTCGTCAGTGCGTTCCATCAGCTCGATCCGGCACTGGAGGAGGCGGCAAAGCTTTCGGGAGCGGGCTTCTTCCGGCGGCTCGCCGACATCATAGTGCCCTTGATCGCGCCCGCTGCCGGCGCGTCGGTGATCCTGGTCTTCCTGATCGCTTGCAATGAGCTGACTATTTCCGCGCTTTTGTGGTCGGCCGGGACGCAGACGCTTGGCGTCGCCATCTACAATCTCGACGACAGCGGTAGTTCCGATCTCGCGTCGGCGCTCTCCGTGCTCGTCGTTCTTATGGTCGTCTTCATGATGCTTCTCCTGGAATTGATGGCAAAACGCCTGCCGAGAGGAGTTGTACCGTGGCGGAACTGATCCTCAACCATCTTGCCAAGGACTTCGGTACCGGGCGCGCGGCGGTCGCCGACTTCTCCCTGAAAGTGCGGCATGGCGGCTTCCTGGCGCTGCTCGGACCGTCTGGCTGCGGCAAGACAACTGTTCTGCGCATGATCGCCGGTTTCGAGGCGCCAACCGACGGCTCTATCCATCTTGGCGAGCGGCTGCTTGCAAACGCCTCGAGGTCGCTACCACCGGAACGGCGCAACATGGCAATGGTGTTCCAATCCTATGCGCTGTGGCCGCATATGAGCGTCGCAGACAATGTCGGCTATCCTCTGAAGGTGCGCGGCATCTTCGGCGAGTCCTACAGACAGAAGGTCCGCGAGGCACTGGCGACGGTGAGGCTCGCCGACCATGCCGAGCGGCGTCCCGCCGATCTCTCCGGCGGCCAGCGACAGCGCGTGGCATTGGCCCGCTGCCTTGTCTCGTCACCTGATGTCGTGCTGCTCGACGAGCCGCTTGCCAATCTCGACCGGCACCTGAAGCAAGAGATGGAGGAAACGTTCCGCGAATTCCACCAGCGCTCCGGAGCGACCATGGTTTATGTGACGCACGATCAGAGCGAGGCGATGGCACTTGCGACTGATGTTGCGGTCATGTCCGAGGGCCGCCTTCTGCAGGCTGCGGCGCCTGCGGAGATCTACGCCCGGCCAGAGGGCCGGCTGGTCGGTGGGCTGATCGGTCGCGGTGCGATCCTCTCGCTTTCATCTCCAGTTGGTGACATCAGGCTTCTCGATTGGAACGCTCTCGAGCCCATGCTGTCTCACGAGGCGAGGCACCAGCCGAGAGTGGATGTGTTGGTGCGCCAGGAAGACGTCTTGATTGCTGGTGAAGGCGTTCCAGCACGCGTCGAGTCGATCCTCTACGAAGGCGAACGCTACGCCGTGAAGTTGCTGCTTGGTGACGGACAGGTGCTTCGCGCATTCAACCGTGAGCGCTTGCGGGTCGGCGAAAGCGTGTGGGTCGTTGCGCGCGCCGCCTGGCGTCTCTGATCGCGAAACGTCTTTCCGAAGCGGGGCTTAGCCACTACTAATGGCATAACGCCAATTGGAAATGTTCGATGTCGCTTCGCATTGCCACCTTCAACGTCGAAAACCTCATGACGCGTTTCGACTTTACCGGCTTCCGCAACCAGTTGCGCCAAGACCGGGTCATCAAGCTTTTCGAAGTGCGCAGTGAAGGCGTCTACCAGCAGCTCGAGCAGGCGAGGGTGATCGCTTCCACCGACGATACCCGACAGATGACGGCGCTCGCGATTGCCGACGCCGACGCCGACATTCTCTGCCTGCAGGAAGTCGACAACATGGAGGCGTTGCAAGCCTTCGAATACGGCTATCTCTTCAGGATGGTCGGCAACGGTTACCGGCAAAAATATCTCGTCGAGGGCAACGACAGCCGCGGGATCGACGTCGCAGTCCTGATGCGGGAAGAGACACGTGACGGGCAGAAGATCGAGCTCAAGCAGATCAAGAGCCATGCAATGCTCACCTATCGCGATCTGGGGCTTTTCAACGACCAATTGGCGCTGACCAACCGCATCGACGACAAGATCTTCAAGCGCGACTGCCTGGAACTGGAGCTCGAGATCGGTGGCGTCGCGCTGTCGCTCTACGTGGTCCATTTTAAGTCGATGGACGGGCCGCGCACGAATGGCGTCGACAGCAGGCTCGGCACCATGCCGATCCGGCGGGCCGAGGCGCTGGCGGTTCGCCGTATCATCGAGGACCGCTTTCACGGTCATACCGATGACAAGAGGTTCGTTATATGTGGTGACATGAACGATTATCAGGAGCGCGTCGACGTCATCGGGCGCCGCCAAACGGGCTACCGCTTCGAGCATCAGGTCGAGAGCATCAGCGCGCTCGACGTCTTCAGTCGCGACGGCTTTTTGGAGAATGTCGTGCGCCGCCGTGATCCGCTCGACCGCTGGACGCTCTACCATGCCCGTGGACCCGAAGAGCAATGGCTGTGTCAGCTCGACTACATCTGGCTCTCGAAGGCGCTCGCCAGAACGAATGTCGGACGCCTGCCGGAGATCGTTCGACATGGACAGCCTTACCGCACGGCCTTCCCGCCCGGCCAGGAGGTCGAGCGTTATCCTCGCACCGGCTGGGACCGGCCAAAGGCCTCCGACCATTGCCCCGTTGTCATGACACTGGATTTGATATGAACCTGCATTTCTCCGAGGATTTCGCCGGCTGGCCGCCGGAGCAGACCGTATTTCCGATTGCTGGGCTGGACCTTCGCGTTCTCGCCGGGGACCATTCCTTTTATGTCGCGGAGCACGAGGCGATCCGGGAGAACTGGGCGAAGGAAACGGCTGCAAACCCGGCGCTGTTCGACGGCCGCATGGTCTTTCAGGAGCGGCTGGCTCTAACCGATGCCGGCATAGCAGGCGAGGGCCATGTCATCCCGTTTTCTACATTCATGTGGTGGCGTCGCCAACCGAGCCGGCAAGGCGGCATCCATCTGTTCGCCTATCCGGTCCTCGAAACCTCGGACGGCGCGCTGGTGGCTATCCGCATGGGGAGCCATACGGCCAATCCCGGCCAGGTCTATTTCGCTGCCGGTTCCCTCGAACCCGAGGACGTCAGCGAAGGTCGTTGCGACGTCGAAGGCAATATGCGTCGCGAGGTGATGGAGGAGACGGGGCTTGACCTCAACGAGGCCAAGGCCGGCGATCGCTACTACGCGAGCCATGTCAGGCGCACGGTGACTGTGCTGCGTCTCTTCCGCTTCGACCTGACCGCCGATGACATGATAGAGAAGATCCACGCACACATGCTGGTTGCCGACGACAAGGAGATTGCCGGCGCGGTTGCTATACGTTCGGCCGACCCGAAGGCACACCCCTACAATATTGCGATGCTCCCCGTCATCGACTGGTACTTCCGGGAACGGCGCGGCGCTTAACGCCTTGCGCTCGGTCGTCCGGTCGGGCAGGTTGGCGAAACGAGGATCGAGACCATCAGGAGGCCGATGTGGGGCGAAGCTACAGCGTCTATGACGTGTTCACCGACCGCAAGCTCGCCGGAAATCCGCTCGCCGTTATCTTCGATGGTGACGATTTGAGCGATGACGCCATGCAGGCGATCGCCAAGGAAATGAGCCTCTCGGAAACGGTCTTCGTGCAGCCGTCGGGTAATCCCGCTTACACGGCGAGAATCCGCATCTTCACGCCCGGGCGGGAGCTTCCCTTTGCAGGGCATCCGACCGTTGGAACGGCGATCGCTCTCGCCGAGCAGGCGCATGGCGGCTCGAGCATCGATCTCGTTTCGGTGCTGGAGGAAAATGTCGGACCGGTGCGTTGCGCCGTTCGCCTGCGGGAAGGCGAGGCGAGTTTTGCCGAGTTCGACCTGCCGCGGAAGTCGCAGCAGATCACGATGCCGCTCGACAAGCTTGGAATCGCCAATGCTTTGTCGTTGAAGACGACCGAGATCGGCTTTGAGAACCACGTACCGTCGTTGTGGAGCGCCGGCGTGCCGTACCTGATGGTGCCGGTGCACGACGTCGGCGCCGCGCAGCACATGGAGTTCGACCCGCAACTTTGGGAAGAGACCGTTCCCTTCGTGGATGGCGCGCTTGCCTCGGCCTATATCTACTGCCGGGGCGGCGTGAACCATGTGGCGAAATTCCATGCGCGGATGTTTGCGAGCGGCATGGGGATCGTGGAGGACCCTGCGACCGGGTCGGCTGCCGCCGCGCTCTCCGGCACCATTCACTATTTCGACCGTCTGACGGACGGGCACCATGGCATGACGATCGAGCAGGGCGTGGAAATGGGCCGGCCATCCTTCATTCATCTGCACATGGATGTTGAAGGCGGAACGATCTCAAATGCCCGGATCGGCGGGCAGGCTGTGCGCATCGCAAGCGGAACGCTGGACCTTTGATTTCATTGCATTTCAGCCATGCGCAAAAATCTTCGCATTTAACCAAAGAATTTTCAGGCAGGCGCTAGACAAGCCGAACGATCCTGTTTATACGCCCCCTCACACCGCGCAACACGGCGGTTACGGGTGATTAGCTCAGTTGGTAGAGCAGCTGACTCTTAATCAGCGGGTCGTAGGTTCGAGCCCTACATCACCCACCAAAAACCTCAAGAAAAGTAAGCAGTTAGAAAAAAACTCCCAAGCGGGAGTTCTGGCCATTCTGCCAATTCTGTCACAAACTTTGTCACAAAATCGAAAGTAGCTTCCGTCATCCAAGCCCCGCGCCGGGACACAGGCGCGTGCATCCCGTCGGCGTTAAAGCAGCGAGTTCTCATTAGAGCAGCGTGGAGGTTTGCAGCTATCGCCGGCGGCTAATGCGGTGCATGTCGACAATGCGGCCGTCAGTTCGACGGATTGCGATCTCGAAGCGGGTGTTGCCTCGCCACGCACGATAGATGAAGAACCTGCCACGGCAGTCGACCCGACGAACATCGCGGAAGCCGCGATTGCGAAGCAGTCGTTCACCCTGACTACAGGTTATCCCTCGACCTCTATTGAGGCTGCTACCGATCCCGATGTGTATGCTGATGTCGGTTTGGGCAATCGCTTCACGGGGAAGCGCCACCGGTGACGCCACTATTGCAAAGGCGAGTACTGATGAGACGAGCGAAGATCCACGCATTATTGTGACGATACTCATAATCATCCTCACTGTTTGACTCATGCCGGTCCTGAAAAACGCCCGACATGACCGTTTCGGCCAGACCATCACGAGGAAAAGAACGCGATAGTTGCATAGGGCGAGGCCGGATAGGCCTGACCGTGGCGGCTCCCAGATTATCAGCAAATGTCAGAATCCGTAATCGTGTCGGTGGGTTGCAAACCAGAGACTGGTTCGGCGAGCGATGAAATGGACGATAATTGCGTCAGCGACTTTGAGATGACGAGCTTTCAGCTTGACACGGTGTCAATTGGCAGCCACCGGTTCGAGGCAGAGGCATTGATCGGCGCATGGGTTGTGTGAAGCTTGAATGGAAGCAGGGGACAGCGGTTTAGCGCGGGGCCGCTTTCGTCTAACATCTCTTTCTCGTAAACCGCTGCAGCCAGGAGAAGCATGAATGAGCAGATTTCGGGCATTTGTAGCAGCTGGAGCGATGATCAGTCTTTCCGCGCTCCTGTCGGCCTGCGGGACGCCCCCGAACTCGATGGGCAATGCGTCAGGCTATGAGCCGGGAGATTCAATGAATCGAGCCTGCTCCGACGGCTTCAGGCCCAGCGACGGCCGGTCCTGCAGTTACTGACGGGCGGTAGTGCATGCCGAAGGGCGATCCGCCCGACGGGTGTGCCCTCGTTGCACGGGATCCTCTCGTCGTTTCTCCAGCAATGGTTTGCGCGCCCTCATCGGTTAGATGACCTTCGCCCGCTGCCATTCCATCACCAATTCCCCATCCGTCCACCTGAGACGACGATCGGACCGAAGTCGGGTTTCGTCTCCGACCGAGGTCTGACAAGTGGAACCGGGAGGATTTTGCCTCGTTGGTTTCAAGAGCGGCCCGTCGGGTCGCCTTTTCAAGGAGGAGAATATGCTTATTAAACAATCTATTGGCGCGGTCGCAGCATTGATCTTTGCGTCTGGCGCGGCATTCGCACAATCGTCCACTGTCAATGGCGCCGTTGGCGGCGCGGCCACCGGCGCGATTGTCGGTGGACCGGTGGGCGCGGCTGTTGGCGGTGTGACCGGTGCGGCAGTTGGCGCCATGCTTGAGCCGCCGCAGACGGTTGTCACCTATGTCCGCGAGGTCCCGGCTCCGCAGGCACGGGTCGTCGTCGAGGAAAAGATCGTCGTCGGTCAGCCGCTTCCGGAGACCGTTGTCCTAACACCAATCCGAAGTTTGCATACGCGGTCGTGCACGACGAGCGTTTGATCGTCGAGCCTTCATCGCGCAAGGTTATCCGGGTTCTCAACTGATCCTGGTTCGAGAGCGCGGCTATGCTGCGCGCAACCAACCCCAATCAAATTGACGTCAAGGACATATGCTGCGGCTCGATGCCGTACGTTGCGTGCGCCTTGTCGTCCACGGAGAAGAGACATGGAACACAAGAAACTATCCATGATTGTTGGGCAGCGGCGATCGGATAGACGCCGCCGGCGGCGCTTGGCTCGGGTATTGCCGGCAAGACGATAGTGACGCGGAACAAAGTTCCCTCGCACGGGTTTCTTGGCTGATCGCGATTATCTCGACCAGACCTGCGCCGCCTCGCCATGGGGCATCCGCAAGGCGCCATTTTAAGGCGTCGTGCGGCTCCGCAGATCGAGCGCAGAGGGCGCATGCATCAGTCATGAGGGTAGGGAAGCTGTCATGAGAGCGATTGCAACGATGCTGTTCGGCATTGCCTCGGCTGTCGGGGCCTGTTTCATCGGGGCTGCGGCCGCCACCTACATCCTCGCCGTGCCTGATGGGCGGCAGTTCGCGAATCTGGATACACCGAACCTTTGGACTGCATCTCCCGAGCGGGTTGACGCACGTAGTCAGAAGTTCGAGCGGATTGCGCCCCTTGTGTCAGCGGCCTATCCCGTTACATCCGCAGCACCCAAGCCCAAGGCGGACGTGGTAGCAAATTCCGCGTCCGAGGACTCATCGACGGACGCCGCCTCGGCGTCACTTCGTAACGAGCATCAACAATGGTGCGCGTCGCGATACCGGTCCTACGATCGTGCCCGTGACACCTATCACTCCTACAGCGGTCAAATCCGCATCTGCGTGTCGCCCTTCGCCGCCCCATCGATGGAGATCACTGGATCGGTGAGTGGAAACCCAGACCATCTCGCGTGGTGCTTTGCGCGTTATGCGTCCTATCGGGCAAACGACAATACATACCAGCCGTACGGCCGACCGAGGCGCGAATGTGTCTCGCCATTCTCCAGCAACACCAGTGCCGAGACTGCCAGCCAATGACGCTGTTCCGGCGAACTTGAGCCACCGCCGGTCCTTTCGCACGGCAAAAAAGACTGTGGGAACCAACAGTGTGGCGCAGCGTTTAGGCGATCCGCACGCCCGCCTTGGCCTTTCCAAAAGTCCCTGTCATCTGCCCCGCTTGTTGCGGGGCTCCTTTCTGCTTGTCGAGGAAGGGGAGCCCCCATGTCACATAAGCGCTACAGTCGTCGCGACGAGCCGCTACATTCCATGGATCTGTCAGTCTGCCATCGGGTGCTCGATCACATCCGCAACGAGCAGGGGATCGAAGCGTCCTCGGACGAATCCGATCGGATCGCCTCAATCATCATCGAGTTTTATCGCCAGGGAGTCCGTGACGAGAAACAGTTGCACACGCTGATCGACGTGGCGCGCGGGTGTGCGCATCGATCTTAGTGGACAAAACGAACAATGGTTGGGAACAGAAGCGAACCACCGGCGTTTTTCGCTCAGGTCGTGCCGCCCTAGGCACGTTGTTTTGAAGTGCAACGATATTAGAGAGCCCCGCCGACACCGCGGGGCTTTTCCTTTGTCGTCTTTTCAGCCGGCTCTTGTAGGACTTAGGTCCATAGGACCTCAAAAACCTGAACCATATGCAGTCCTGGCGCGTTGATCTCCAGAGAAAGGAGACTGACCATGAAACGGTTGATCATCGCAATGGCCGGCCTCGCAGCAGTACTGGTGAGTGCTCCTGCCGACGCCCAAGGTGTCTATTTCGAGTTCGGTTCCGGCGGCCACAGGTATTATGATGATTCACCACCGCCTCGTTACTACCGATACGGCCCAAGGTACCGTGATTACGACTATGACGGACCGCGCTACGCCCGCCGCGACGTATGCTGGAGGGTGCCTTACCAGCACCGAAGCCACCACCACTATATCACCAGGTATAGAACGGTTTGCGAATAGAGAATCGGCCTCGCGTGAAGCGAGTTCGCGTGAAGCGAGGCTTTTTCTCGGGAACCTGGCGTTTCTGCCGCCATCCGCCCTAGACGCCCCAGCCTGATTTTGCCGCGTTGGCCGTCCCACCTATGCACGGCGGTTTTCTCGGGCCTACTTCTCCCGGTCCTCAAGGCAGAACTGTCTCACCAAAATCGGTCTGAGGTCGCGGATCGGGCGAGCCCTTGTGTTTGGCTGTGATCGAGCTGTTTTAGATGGGCGGCGCGCTGCCGGGCGCTGGCAAGGATGCTCACGAATTGGCTCAATTAGCGTGCAAGATCGGAAGGGCAGCCATGCATCAGCGGCCTTGGTAAATCATAGCGATGCGCTATCTATCTCCGTGCAATACAAGGAGAAAATGATGAAGAAGATTGCAACCGCAGTTGCTGCCGTATCGCTGATGCAAGCCTTGGCCACGAGCGTCGGTGCTGCCGATTTGGTCACCACTTATCAGCAGCCCGAGCCCGACCTGAGTGGCGGCGTCAAGATCGGGATTCTGACCTGTGACGTCGGTGGCGGTGTCGGTTATGTCCTCGGTTCGGCAAAATCGGTCGATTGCGTTTTCAGCCCGACATCGGGCAGCGAGACGCAGGATCGGTACGCGGGTGCGATCCGCAAACTGGGCGTTGATATCGGATTTACCACGCGCGGCCGGATTGTGTGGGCGGTGTTTGCGCCGACGACGGGATACCATCGCGGTTCGCTGGGCGGCCTTTACCAGGGCGCATCGGCCGAAGCGACGCTTGTCGCCGGTGTTGGTGCCAACATCCTCGTCGGCGGCACCAGTGGCTCGGTGCAGTTGCAGACGCTGAGCGTGACCGGACAGCTCGGCCTCAACGTTGCCGCTACCGGAACGTCCATGACGTTGACGCCACAAGGCTAACGGCGTCTCGCCGGCTATCGATTGGCGCGCTCTTGAATAAATCTGGCCGCATTCTTGTGCGGCCAGCTTGGGCTTCGGCTCAGGAGGGAGAGATGAGATATACCCCAATAATCATGGCGATAGCGCTTGCCGGCTGCAACACGACTGTACCGCCGCTTGGGCCTGTGCCGGGAAGCCTGACCTATGGACGCGTCGTGCGCTCGCCGTACCCGCCTGGAACGGTGATCAATAACACGTTCCTGGGAAAATGGGGTTACCGCACATTCGAGAAATACGTGGTCCAGCCTGATGGAACGCTTAAGTTGACCTCCCAGCAGACGGCCCCGGATTTTCTGGTCTTCTGATATTTTCGCTGCCGCTATCGAAGTTTCGGTGGCTTACTGGTGATATTCGCCTGAATTTCGTGTTCAGGGACGCGGCGCCCGAGGAGCTTGTGCAATTTGCGCTCTTCGGCGGAATCGGCACCGTTCCGCCTGCCTTGGTTGGCGATGCTCCGGCCCCTCGGCCCCGGATTTCTAATCTGTCGGTTTTGCGTGCTGTGCATGGCTCTTTCCTCCCTCCGGGGAAACGCACAACTCGCGCCAAAGTTCATGGCTCCACCGGAAAATTCGCCGTCGCCGATCCGCAGCAGGGGCCGAAATGGTCTCAGTTTCGGAAGACGGTGCAGGCTGCCCCGGCGGCACGGACGGTCATGCAAACCTTGTCAGCTTCAGCGCGAGTCTCTCTACCGATACGAGCAGCAAAGCGCGGCCTGAAGCCAAAGCTGCGATCCCGCATGCGCACGATGACCGGCTCCTCGCTCGCGAGAGGTGCGGGAAGTTGACGTGCGACTGCGGTAAATAGGCGAAGTGCTGCGGCATCGTTGCTATTTGCCGCAAGCTGGGCGCCCCATGGCGCCCACTGACCCTGTTGGACCGAGGCGGTTTCGGTCAGGAGGCGCTTGCTGGCAAGCTCTATGCAACCATCGATGAAGGATTTGTCCGGAATGAGAAACTGCGCAGCCTCGACAGGCGGATCGTTCTTCCACTGCTCGATCGTATTCGCCGTGATGTCAAGAACGTAGCTGCGTGTCTCGAAGGGGAGCAGGCCCGTATCGAGATAGTCGGAGAGGCCCTGCTCGCCGGCATTATAGGCCGCGGCAGCGAGGCCGAGATTGCCAAAGCGTATTCGCAGCTCGTCGAGGTAGCGCGCTGATTCCTTGAGGGATTCGAGGATATCGAAACTATCCCTCAATCCGCGCAGCCTTGCGGTGCCAGGCATGAACTGCGCAATGCCCTGCGCGCCTTTGGGACTGATGGCGCCTGCCTGAAAACGGCTTTCCCGCCAGATCAACCGGGCGAAATATTCCGGCGGCAGGTCGTTTTCCCGCGCGAAGTGATCGATCGCGATGCAGAGATCGCGCCCGTAAGTTTCGCGGGTTATACATAGGCGCTCGCCAGAGTTCGGCATGTCGAGGGAATAGACACAGACACGATGCGACGTTGCAGCGGGCGGCTGGGAGAGGGCCATCTGGGTAAGTGCCAACAGAAAGCTGGCCACCAGCGCTACGATGCGTGCTTTGCCAAACGATACGCCCACCGCAGCCATCGTCCCTCTGTCGCCATTCCTGACTTTCTGGATCGAGCCGGAAAAGATACGCCCGTCAATGATGACGGGCGGAGTTGGGAGATTAATACGCACCCGCACGTTAGCAATCTTGAATATGACGTCAAGTCAGAAACGGAGCATGGAAGCTTTTTGCCATTTGCCGCGGCTCGACTATTGTCGGCGAAAGAGTTCCCGATTCAGCGAGGCCGCCATGAGACTTTCCGCCTGCATCGAATGGCTGTTCGCAGCTGACGCCGACAACTTCGCGGACAGGATCCGCCTTGCGCACGCGCACGGCGTGGAGGCAGTCGAATTCTGGAAGTGGACGAACAAGGATATCGGCAGCATCGAATGGGCGCTGACGGAAACCGGCATAGAACTCACGAGTTTTGTGGCGGAACCGATGATTGCCCTGACAGACAGAACCAATAAGGAAGCGTTTCTGAAAGGTCTGAAAAGTTCGATCGCAACGGCAAGACGCCTCGGCGCGCACACCCTGATTGCGCAGGCAGGTGATGATCTTGCCGGCAAGTCTCGCGAGGAGCAGAAGGCAGCGCTGATCGAAACCCTGACCGCCGCCGGCGAAATTCTCGAGGGCAGTGGGGTTCGCCTCGGCCTCGAGCCGCTCAACACGCTGATCGACCACGTCGGCTATTTCCTTCATTCAACGGTGGAAGGTCTCGAGATCGTAAGGGCGACGGGGCGTTCCGAGATCGGCATTGTCTATGATGTCTATCATTCCGCCGTCATGGGAGAGGACACGGCCGAGGTGATCGGCGATGATATCGACCGAGTTTTCCACGTCCATATAGCCGATCATCCGGGACGGAATGAGCCCGGCAGCGGAAATGTCGACCTTAAGCGACGGGTCGATTGGCTTGTCGAACATGGCTACCGAGGCGCGATCGGGCTGGAATACAGGCCTCTGGCAGCGAGCGCTGCGACGATTGTGGAGACCCGGCGTATGCTCGGCTAGAAGCCGGGTGACTCAGACTCGGATGGACGCAACCATTTCAATCTGCAGAGTCACGCACCATCTAGGGGATGAATGATGTCCTTCCTCAATCGGGACGCGACCGTGTTTGTGGAGTATAGCCATGCAATCCGTTTCGGACGTGCCTTTGTCTTTCAACGATCAGAGTGAGGGTGTGTGGCCCTCGCGTCGGCGTAAGATCATCGATTGGCTGGTCACGGAAACGCGTGACGAGCGCTTCATCGACAACATCTTCGTGCAGATGTGTCAGCGGCTCCGGAACGAAGGCGTACCGGTAGCGCGCGCATCGTTGCACTTCAGGACGCTTCATCCGCAATGGCTCGGAGCACGTATCCTGTGGCGCACCGGGTTGGCCGAGGCCAAGATCGATACGTTCGGCTATGGCGTCGAGAGGACACCGCAGTTTCGCAACAGTCCGGTCAACGAGATCTTCAGCGGCGCGATCGAGGTTCGCAAAAACCTCGAGGCTATGAGAGACGGAGACGGCCACCATCAATTTTATGACGAACTGATACGTGATGGGCTTACGGAATATATCGCTTGGCCGATGGAGCACACACTCGGAAAGCGCCACATCGCGACCTTCACCAGCGACCGGCCCGGCGGTTTTTCTGACGAGCACATTGCTTTCCTCCAGGATCTTCTGCCCGCCTTGACACTGGTGACCGAGATCCGCCTCAAGAACATTCTCGCGCGCACGTTGTTGGAGACCTATGTCGGGCCGCATGCCAGCGGACAGATCCTTGCTGGGGCGACAACACGTGGCAGCGGGGCCACCGTCGGTGCGGCGATCCTGATCTGCGATCTGCGCGATTTCACGACGATCTCGGATCAATGGCCGCGCGATGACGTGATCGAGTTGCTGAACGGCTATTTCGACGCGATGTCGGAGCCAATTGAGAAACACGGCGGCGAGATCCTAAAATTCATGGGCGACGGGATGTTGGCGATCTTCCCGCTGACCGATCCGATGGCCTGCAGAAACCTCCTGACGGCGATCAAGGAGRCCGACGCCGCGGTCGCTGCGCTCAACGAGGAGAATGCGCGCGAGGGTCGCGAGGTGCTGCGCTACGGTATCGGCGTGCATGTCGGCGACGTCATGTATGGCAACATCGGCTCGCGCCGCCGGTTGGATTTCACGGTCATTGGGCCTGCGGTCAACGTGGCATCGCGTCTGGAAAGCCTGACGAAAGAGATCAAGCGGCCGGTGCTCTTCTCCAGGGCCTTCGTCGAGATGGCTTCGTGCAAGGAAGGCATGGAAAGCCTCGGCGCGTTCCCTCTGCGTGGTTTGGGCGAGCCAGTTGATGTGTTTGCCTTCAAGCGATCCTGAAGCTGTAAGATATGCAGACGAAGCGTGGGCAGGGTTCCTAAAATCGGGGCGGGGTTGTAGGGCTACACAAGCCAAACGATCTTGAGTCCCTGCCAGGAGACAATCCCTCATGCCCGGTCCCTATGTTGTTCCCGTCCATGGCGACGAGGAGCTTCCGAAAGAGTGCGACGTCGTTGTGATCGGCGGCGGCATTGTCGGTTGCTCCACGGCGCTGGAACTCGCCGAACGCGGCCTGCGCGTGACGCTTTGCGAGAAAGGCGGGATTGGGAAGGAACAATCGAGCCGGAACTGGGGCTGGGTGCGGATCTCGATGCGCGATCCGCGCGAGGTGCCGCTGATGGCAGAGGCGCTGAGAATCTGGGATGGCCTCGACAAGCGCACGGGGCGCGATACGGGTTTCAAGCGCACCGGCATCATCTTCACCTGCGCCAATGATAAGGAGGTGGCGGAGCGCGAGCGTTGGCGCACCAATCTGGACGGCTACCAGATCGAATCCCGCATGCTAACGGCGCAAGAATTCGGTGAAACGGTTCCCGGCTCAAGTGTCGATATGGCGGGAGCGCTCTACACGCCGGCCGATGGGCGGGCGGAGCCGCAGAAGGCGGCACCGGCGATCGCCGAAGCGGCACGCGACAAGGGAGCGACCATTCTCACGGAGTGCGCTGTACGCGGCATCGAGACCTCGGCAGGGGCCGTTAGCGGTGTCGTGACGGAACGCGGCGCGATCGCCTGCAAGGCCGTGGTCCTGGCCGGCGGCGCGTGGTCCAGCCTGTTTGCCGGTCGCTTCGGCATCGATCTGCCGCAACTGAAGGTGCTGAACAGCGTTATGCGCACGAAGCCGCTGGAAGACGGGCCGGCGCAAACGATATGGGCCAAGGATTTCGCTATCCGCAAGCGGCAGGACGGTGGTTACACAGTGGCCTGCGGCCACGACAACATCGTCGATATCGTGCCGGCCTCGTTCCGCCATGCTGCTGCGTTTCTGCCGGCCTTGCGGGCAGAGTGGAAGTCGCTTTCCTTCCGCCTCGCTGGCCGCTTCTTTGACGAGCTGCGCATTCCGCGGCGCTGGTCAATGGATGACGCAAGTCCGTTCGAGTATCACCGTGTTCTCGATCCGGTGCCCTCGAAGAGGTTGACGCTGGATGCACTCGACAGTCTGAAGAAGGCGTTTCCGGTTTTCGCAAAGGCGGAAATCGCACAGCGTTGGGGCGGCTACATCGATGTCACGCCGGATGCCGTGCCCGTCATCTCGGCGGTCGATTCCATTCCCGGCTTTCATATCGCGACCGGATTCTCCGGCCACGGTTTCGGCATTGGACCGGCAGCGGGACGGCTGATGGCTGATATCGTCACGGGCCGGGCGCCCGTCGTCGACCCGAAAGCGTTCCGGCTCTCGCGCTTCAGCGACGGCTCGAAGGTAGAACTGATCAGCGGCTTCTGATTTCGTGTATGAATGGAACTCGCGCCAATGCGCCATTCGGCAATCTGGAATCGAGTGGTTTGGTACGCCCTAGGGGAATCGAACCCCTCTTTACAGAATGAGAATCTGTTGTCCTAACCGATAGACGAAGGGCGCATCTGACAAGAAAATAGGAACGGCATGGCTGTTCGGCAAGACGTTCAGCTTGCTGGAAAAGAGAACCGGCGCGCGCTTCGGCGTGCTGACAGCTTAGCCGGCTGAAAGTATGTCTCGTGCAACGTCGCTCATATCGTTGTTGAGCTGGTGATCCCTGCGGTCGAGTGTGCGGACGACGGCGTGCGGAATCGCCTTCGCACAGAGATGAACATGGGCAGTGGGTACCACGTCGTCGGCGGCGCCATGATAGAGATAGATGGGAAGGCCGGGCGGGAGACCCTCTGAGACGTCCTTGCAGTCGCCGATGCCGTCGCTCGGCCATCCGCCTTCGCCGATGAAGGGCGCAGCGATGACGTATAGCCCTCCGAACCTCGGTTTCGGCTGCTGTTCGGCAAGCACATGGATCAAAATGGTGCCGCCGACCGAGTGAGCGACGAGAATTGCCCCGTCGTCCAGCGAAGCGAGTTCTCTCGTTAACGCAGGCTCCCACGCTGCGTAGCTTGGATCGTCCTCATTGGGCATTCGGGGATAGCGGACGGTATAGCTTTCGCCGAGTTCGCGCTCGAGGCTGGTCACGAGCTTGCTGTCCCAGCAATCGTAGACGCCTTCGCCGGCTCCTTGTACGAAGAGGACCTGCCTAGCCATCCGGCAACTCTATTCGGCGGGGCAGGCCGAAGCAAGGCTGGTCCATACTCAGCATGAGTAGCGATACCAACGCGTCGTCGAATCCAGGCTGAAATTCAAAGAAACCGACACGCCCCACGGAAAATCGTCGTTCTCGTCTGCATAGCATTGTGCACCTCGGCATCAGGCGACTGACCATCCGCCGTCTACGAGCAGGTTCGCGCCGGTGACTAGGCTCGCAGCTGGTGACGCAAGGAAGACGACGGCACCCACCACATCATCGGTTTCACCGATCCGGCCGAGCGGAATGTGAGCAAGCGTCGCTTTGTAATTGTCGGCGTCGGATAGAAAAGGTGCCGTACCATCCGTGTGGATGAACGTCGGCGATACGGTATTCACGGTGACATTATAGCGTGCCCATTCGGCTGCAAGACAGCGCGTGAGGTGATTGATTGCCGCCTTGCTCATGCAATAGATTGCCTCGCCGCGCAGTGCCACGGTGCCGGCCTGTGAGCTGATGTTGATGATCCGGCCGCTGTTGCGCTTGATCATCTGACGGCCCACCGCCTGCGTCATCAGAAACGTGCCCTTGATGTTGACATCAAGTATTTCGTCAAGGTCTTTCTCCTCAACGAGTTCTGCAAGATTGCCCGGAGCCACGCCGACGTTGTTGACGAGTACGTCGATCCGACCGAACTTCGTAAGCGCCGCGTCGACGGCTTGTGCGATATGGACCCTTTTGGGAATGTCCAGTTCGACAGGGAGGACCTTTCGTCCCATGCCCTCGAGTTCGGCGACCAGGCCTGCCGACGCCGCGACATCGCGGATCCCCAAGACAATATCGGAGCCGCCTGCGGCACAGGCAAGCGCGCAAGCCCGACCGATGCCACGGCTCGCTCCCGTCACGAAAGTCACCTTGCCCGCAAGGCTGAAGTCCGGCGCGTTCTTCTGCATAATCATCCCTCCCTCGATGAAGCTCATTTATGGCAGCGTCGACGCTCGGATGCCAGATGTTCTGCGCACGCTGAGGAGGCCGACTGGAGGAAGCAGGCGTGTCGCCGAGTCGCGAGTCAAGGCGAGGGCGCTACAGGCTCAAGGGCTACGCGTCGTCGGTTGACCGACCGGATTTCATTCCAGATTCACTAGCATTTGACGCGACGCACAACAATGTTACGAGGATATCGTGTAAACGTCAAAAGCCAAATGATTTCAATGGCCGATGGCACGCCCTAGGGGAGTCGAACCCCTCTTCCCAGAATGAAAATCTGGTGTCCTAACCGATAGACGAAGGGCGCTTCCTTCGTGGTGGCGCCCTTATAGTCAGGCACTTTGAATCCCGCAAGCAGCAAATTGGATTTTTTTCAAAATAATGACAGGATTCTTTTGCGGCAGCGAAATGGCGTTTATTGCAGCCTAATCAAAACGCTATGGATCGATGTTCCCAATCCTTCACACGAGCTTTCGTAACGCTAATGGCAGCGAAGCGTGAGCGTCACAGAGCGCGAGCAAGGGGCGATGCAGCCGTCCCACCACCGCAGCCCCAGTTCCAGTCGCGGCTTTTTCCGGTGTCGAGATGGACGGAGTTCGTGTGGCAGTAGGTACCGACACCGCCGCGATCAGGCAGCGAGCGGATATAGCTTGCGATATCCCATTTCGACACGCCGTCGATCTGAATATCGGCCGCGTCGCATGTCTTGTGCATGGATTCTTCGGCGCCGCCGACCATGCGGTTATGGTCCGGGTCGCGATATCCCGACGTGACGACGAGCGGCTTGCCGAAGTGCTTTTCGACCGCCCTGATCACATTCAACAGGTTCGGCTTGAAGCAGCCGACCTCTACCTTGTCGTTTTGAAGATGCAGGCCGTTGGGCGCAATTCGCGTCATGCCGGGCAGTGAGGCGTTTTGCAGTAGCCCGGAGAGACTGCCGAGCAGGTTTTGCCTCGGCGCGCTATAGAGCGCATTCATCGTCTGGCCTGCCAGTGCTCCGGTCGAGAGCGAGGCACTCTGAACCGGCTCGCCGCGTATGGCCGTGTTCTGTGAGGACTGCTGCGGCAACAGGGGTTGAGTCTGCTGCGTTTGCTGGGGCTGATCGACAGGAAGCTGGCTGCTGTAGACGCTCGAGCGCATGGGGCTGACACCAGCCGGCGTGTAGGCGTTGCCCGTGACGGGCTGCACCTGGGTCGATGTCGGGTTGTTCTGCGGCAGCGTGTGTGCCGAGAAGATGCTCATCGCCTGCGCGTTGATCCCAGTTGATTGCATTGCGAGACCGCCGATATTGGCGGGAGCCGAAGCGGTCGATCCTACTGCCATCGACTGCGCGGCCGGAACCTGTGCCGGCTGCTGACCCGATACATTCGCCACCATAGGGTCGCGATAGCCGGGTTGGGCGGCGGGCGCGGCGGTGGCCTGTTGAACGGCTGCAGTCGATTCGACTGGGGAAACGACAGCGGCAGCGTCGGCGGCCTTCTTGTTTGACACGCAGCCGCTGAGCACCAGCGCTGACGTGGCGATGAGAAGGGTAGGTCCGAAAGCTATCCGCTTTTCAACAGCGAGCACGCGAGCATTCTCCAGAGGACGGCGAGAGCTGCGCCAAAACGCATCGTTCGCCTTGAGTCAGCTGGAGAGTGCCCGCGCCACTGGCCTGCGGCAAGCGCGATGCGGACACGCAGGTCCGAAATCGCAAAAGCCGCAAGCCTCGCAAAAGCCTCGGCTTACCAGGCGCCGGTATTGCCCATCGAAGCCCAGGGCTCGGCTGTCGGGAGGCTGCCGCCCTTCTGCAGAATCTCGATCGAGATCCCGTCCGGTGAGCGTACGAAGGCCATGTGGCCGTCGCGCGGCGGACGATTGATGGTGATACCGTTGTCCATCAGCTTCTGGCAGGTGGCATAGATATCGTCGACCTCATAGGCGAGGTGACCGAAATTGCGGCCGCCCGTGTAGTCCTCGGTATCCCAATTGTAGGTCAGTTCCAGGCAGGGCGCGCCCTTGGCACTGGCCTCGGTTTTGTCGCCGGGCGCTGCAAGGAAAACGAGCGTGAAGCGGCCCTTCTCGTTCTCCGTGCGCCTAATTTCCTCGAGTCCGAAGAGCTTGGTGTAAAAATGCAGGGAGGCGTCCAGATCTTTCACGCGAACCATGGTGTGGAGATAACGCATTCTATTTCCTCTCTAATGCGGGGTCTTGGATTCTGTCGGAATCTTATGTGGCGGAACACCAGCTTCGGGCAAGATAGCGGGGTATGATTGGCAACTGCGAATAATCGAAAAGTAGGACTTGCGCTAATCCGTTACCAACATGTTAATCTTGATGTGAAGAATCAGTTAACCGTAACAGTGTGACGCGTATTGAGGGACTGGCGATATGGCTGACAGAATTTCGTCAAAGGAATTCAGCGACCTCGATCAACTCGCGGGGGAAGCGGTCGATCTCATTGAAATCACTGGCGTCGTCAAGTGGTTTGACGTGGCCAAGGGCTTCGGTTTCATCGTTCCCGACAACGGTATGCAGGATGTTCTTCTTCATGTGACCTGCCTGCGTCGCGACGGCTACCAGACAATTCTCGAGGGTACGCGGATCGTTGCGCTCATCCAACGGCGCGAACGCGGTTACCAGGCGTTCAAAATCCTTTCCATGGACCAGTCGACGGCTGTACACCCTTCGATGCTGCCGCCGGTCCGCACGCATGTGCAGGTGACTGCGACGAGCGGGCTCGAGCGTGCGCTGGTCAAGTGGTTCAATCGCACGAAGGGCTTCGGCTTCCTGACGCGGGGCGAGGGGACGGAGGATATTTTCGTCCACATGGAAACGCTGCGTCGGTTTGGTCTCACGGAATTGCGTCCGGGGCAGGTGGTGCTCGTCCGTTACGGCGATGGCGACAAGGGGCTGATGGCCGCTGAGATCCATCCCGATGTGCCGAGCCCGGTGAGCCGCGCGCACTGATGCGTATGTCTGCAGCTCACTGGATCAGAAGCGCCATCGCGGCGCTTTTTTTCATTCTTGCCGTGCCGGCCCTTTCCCAACAGCCGATAACCTTCGACAAGGAACCGCTGATTATCCAGACGGCGTCCGGCAAGCGGCTGAATTTCATCGTTGAGATAGCCGACACCAACGAGCAACGCCAGCGCGGGCTGATGTATCGTAAGGACATGGCCGAAGACGCCGGTATGATCTTCGATTTCGGCGTTTCGCGGCGGGTGCAGATGTGGATGGAGAACACCATCCTGCCGCTCGACATGCTGTTCGTCGACTCGACGGGCACGATCCGCAACATCAAGCAGAACGCGGTGCCGTACTCCGAGGACATCATCGATTCGATGACGGAGGTGAAGTACGTGATCGAACTCAATGCCGGTGTAACGGCCAAGCTCGGCATCAAGCCTGGCGACAAGGTGATGAGCGCCACGACGACCAAGAAAAAGTAGGCGTTCGCGCCACGCGGTGACACGGGGCTGCTTGAGGCAGCGCCGAATTTCTCCCGAAAAGCGGGAATGCAGCGGGTGTCTTGTTCCTCGACAGGCTCGGCGTGAGAAGGGCGGTTTAGCGACGTGCGCCGAACACCTCGCGCATGACGCCGCCCTCCAACTCCACACAAAGTTCCTCATATTCATCGACCAGGGTGAGCTCGGCGCTGGCCTCCTTGCGGAACCGTTCGAGTGCGAGGCACGCCTCCTCATAGGCACCCAGCATTTCATCAAGCAACGGTCGCCCATTGGCGGCTAACCGCACAGCCTCGCGCTGGGATGCCGGTAACCTTAACAACATGCGCGCCAGACCGCATCTTGCAGCCTCGCCTAGACGATTGAATGACTTGCCCATTCGCGCCACCGTCCCCTCCTGGAGCACAAACGACAGCAGTGATTGCGTATTGGTCGCTGGGAGACACGCTATCACGGTTCTCCAGATGAGCGGCGTAGAATACGGTAGAATACCTCGGTACCAACGGCGACATATGTGATGTTGGCTGCGATTGAGCCCACCCGGAGCCAACGCATGTGGTCCTCACTCGCCAAGGGCAAGTGTTGCCCGAACGATTGTGAACCCGGTATTGCCACAACGTATAGGTCATGTTTATCTGCTAGCAACATACGCATTGGGTTGTGCTTAGTCAGCATCGAGGGGAATTCGATGGCAAGTGCAAGGTCAGGCGACGTGGCCCCTGTAGCGCCATCTGCCGAGGAAGTGCAAGACCAGCTGGAGCGCATCCTCGGAAGCGAGAGTGTTCACCTCCCTGAGCGAGCCCGGCGGTTCCTGGTGTATGTCGTGACGGAGACGCTCGCCGGTCGATCCCACTACCTCAAGGCCTACACGATCGCGGAGGTCGTTTTCGGAAGGCAGAATTTCGATGCTCAGGGCGATCCCGCCGTGCGGATCGAGGCTGGGCGCATCCGGCGGGAGCTGGAGCGCTATTATTTGATGGCTGGCGGCAGCGAGCCGGTTGTCATCACGATTCCCAAGGGCCGATATGTTCCCATATTCCAAGCTTCGTCGCATTGCCGTGGCGACACAGCGGACGCGGCGATGGCACCGCCTTCTCCCGTCTCTGTCGAGCCTTCATCAAGTGAGGTTGTCGCAGCACCGGCGGCTTCCAGATTCGCTGGAAAACGCTGGCTGATAGCTGGCGCGGCAATGGCGGCCGCGATTGCTGCAGGGGCCATTTTCCTTGGCTTAAAGCCGGCCTCCAAGGAGGTTGCTTCCATCAACAGCCGACCGACGATAGCCGTGGATCGCTTCGATGATATTGCGGGTGGCAGCAGATTTTCGGGAATTTCGGGCGGCGTGACCGATGAAATCATGTCGAAGCTCGTGAAGTTCAAGGACATTCTGGTCGTCGATGCGTCCGGTAATGATCAGGACGCTGTGAGCGGCCTCCAGAATGCTCGATACGCCCTCCAGGGAAGTGTTCGACAAGATGGCGATCGTGTTCGATCCACGGCGCGCCTGGTGCGTCGTTCCGACGGCGCCGTCATCTGGGCCAACCACTACGATTCCGATCTTCGAATACAGAGCGTGTTTGAAGTCGAGACCGCTCTCGCAGAGGAGATCGCGACCGCCGTCGCCCAACCCTTTGGCGTGGTATTTCAGACCGACATAGCCCCGGATGGGGCGGGTGGATGGGACGCATATGATTGCAGCCTGTCCTATTACAACTATCGCAGAAGCATGACGGCGGAAGCGCTTCAGACAGCACAGGAATGTCTCAGGTCCGTGACAGAGAAGTTTCCGAGCGACGCCACGTCTCTTGCTTTCTTGTCGCTGACTTACCTCGATCAGGTACGCTTCCCCTACAAGCTTGGAACCAAACCGTCGCCAAAGATATTGGAGACGGCATCGGAGCTGGCGAAAAAGTCGGCTGTAATTGATCCGCAGAACCCGCGCGTCCTGCAGGCGCTGATGCTGACCAGCTTCTTTCGCAATGACGTTGGCGCCGCCCTCGAGGCGGGTGCCGCGGCCTATCAGTTGAATCCCAACGACACCGAGGTGGCCGGCGAATACGGCTTACGTCTCTCCATGGCGGGCAAGTGGGATACGGGCTGCGATCTCGTTTCCAAGGCAGTCAGCAGGAACGCAGGTCCGCAAGGTTACTACGAAGTCGGGATGGCGTTGTGCGCCTTCATGAGAGGCGACCTTCAGGCAGCAGAACTGTGGTCGCGAATGTCTGATCTAAACTACAATCCGATGCACCGTATGGTTCTGGCATCCATCCTTGGCGCGTCCGGAAAGATCGAGCAGGCGAAAAGGGAACTCGATTGGCTTGACACGAAGGCCCCTGCGCTGATGCCGGTGGTAAAGCGCGAGATTTCGATGCGCTTGGCGCGTCCGCAAGACCAAGAGCGCGTCCTCGCCGGGCTGCGCGCTGCCGGTGCCGCGGTCGATCAGGTTCAGCCGGCAGTGACCAACTAGCCGTTGCCGTCATCCTCTCGCTGGCGTGGCAATTTCGTACCACGGCGGCGTCCGTCCCGACAGATACTACGCGATGCTACAGGCCTCGCCGCACGCCACCTGCTAGCCTCCAGGCTTGAGATCGCCCATCCCCCTGGGCAATAGCTGGAATGCAGGCATGGTGAAACGCAGTATCCCTCTTCTTCTCTTTTTTCTGACGAGTTGCGGACATCCGGACGGTGTCATGACGCCGGTTCCGCTGTCGGCTTCCGCTCCACCAACGTCCAAGGTTGCGATGCTGGTTGCGACCACACGCGATCCGTCTGGGGACCCGGCGACGCTATTCAATGGGGAGCGCAGTTCCAAGCCGCACCTGACGCAAATCACAGTCTCGATTCCGCCGAAGCGCGAGCCGGGCACGGTACAGTGGCCGAAGCGTCTCCCACCTGATCCGGCAACCGATTTCGCTGTGACGAATGCTCAGCAGATAGACACCATCGCGCAAGGGCGCGAATGGTTCGCGCAGCATGTGAACGGCGGACATGCGCTAGTGTTCATTCACGGCTTCAACAACACCTACGAGGATTCCGTCTTCCGGCTGGCGCAGATCGTGCACGATAGCAGGATGGAGGCGACGCCGGTACTGTTCACATGGCCGTCGCGAGCCGAAATCACCGCCTACCAGTATGACAAGGAAAGCACGAATTATTCGCGCACGGGACTGGAGCAGGCCCTTCGCACGCTCGCTGCCGATCCCAATGTCAAGGATATCACCATCATGGCACATTCGATGGGGACCTGGCTGGCGATGGAATCGCTGCGGCAGATGGGGATACGCGACGGCCGTGTGGATCCGAAAATTCACAATGTGATCCTCGCTTCCCCCGATATCGATATCCAAGTCTTTGCCAAGCAGTTCGCCGAAATGGGCGAGCCACGTCCGAAGTTCACGATCTTCGTGTCCCAGGATGATAAGGCTCTCGCGGTTTCGAGCTTCATTACGGGGCGGGTCTCCCGTCTCGGCGCCATCAATCCTGCGGAAGAGCCCTATCGGTCGAAGCTCGAAAAAGCGGGCATCGCCGCGATCGATTTGACGAAAGTAAAGACCGAGGACGGGCTCAATCACGGCAAGTTTGCCGAAAGTCCGGAAATCGTCCAACTTATCGGCCAGCGACTCATGACGGGCCAGACACTTACGGATTCGAATGTCACGCTCGGCCAAGGCATTACAGCCGTGGTCGGCGGCACGGTGACGAACATCGGTACGGTTGCGGCTACAGCCGTCGCGGTTCCGGCGACAATCATCGAGCAGCCGCTTGCTGAGAGAAGAAAGCCACGGCCGGCCGACGATACGCTTGGCGGCGACCTGAAGCCGCAGACGCTGACGCAATAGGGGGAAAACCAGCATGAAATGGATCCTGTCTCTCATCGCCGGACTTCTCTTCGCATTCAATGCCGTGGCGCAAGCTCCCGCGGCCGCACCACAGCAGAAGATCGACGAACTTGTGCGCCTTCTTCAGGACCCGGAGGTGCAGGCCTGGCTGAACAGTCGCAAGGAGGTCGGTGCACCTCAGAGCCCCGCTTCATCCGCAGGCGCCTCCGATTTGGTCAGCTGGGAGTCTGCGGCGCGGACGCGCGTTCACGAAATCATCACGGCCATACCGGCGATACCAGCGGAAGTGGCGGCCGCCGCTGCCAGAACACGGCATGACGCCGTAAGCCGAGGCTATGCGCCCGTATTCGTCATATTCGGCGGACTGGTCGCTCTCGGTCTCCTCGTCGAGGGGCTGTACCGCAGGCTAGCCAAGCCCCGCGAAACGCTCCTTGGCCGACTGGCCCCAGTCGGAATCTTCGCGGGGGCAATGGCGATCGTGTTCTTTGCCGTGGAATGGCCGCCTCTCGCCCGTATCACCTTGCTTGCCTATCTCACGGCATTCGTCGCGTTTCGGCTGGCGGTCGCATTTTTGTCCGCCGCCAGTATCACGCCGTTCTTGCGCACACGGTTGATGATCCTATTCGGGCTTGTCGGCTTTGCCGTTGCCACGGCGGCAATCGGAGAACCTTTGGGCGTTCCGCCGCTGGTTAGGGATGCAATCAGCTACTGCTTGTCGGTCGTTGGGCTATTTGTCGCGATCGAGATGGTGTGGGCTACGTCGCAGCGATCTCGGCCGTGGAAAGCGGCTGTGGTTGCCTTCCTCGTCGCGCTGTGGATCATCTGGTGCCTCGACATGAGAGGCCTTTTCTGGATCGGCGTCTATGTCCTCGTACTACCGGCGGTGCTCAACGCCGTTGGCCGCGTGGCAGGGTCTTTCGTAAGCGATCCCGGTAGCCTTCGTGGTGTCTTGATCGTCCGTGGCGCACGCGCGGCGGTGATCTTCCTCGCCGTCGGGTGGCTGGCACTTGTTTGGCGTCTCAATCCGGACACATTGGGTCAGCGCGATCCTGTTGTCGCTGCCCTTTTCTACGGGGGCCTGAAGAGTGTTTTGATCCTCGTGGTTGCTGATTTTCTTTGGCAACTGGCCAGAGGCTGGATCGATAGAACGTTGCGGGTGGCGACCGACGCAACATCCCTTGCGCCCGCTGATGCCGCCAAACGGGCACGGTTCCGCACGCTTCTTCCGATCTTTCGCAATGCATTGGCTGTTGTTGTCGCGGTCATGGCGGCGTTGGTCGTGCTGGCCCAGATGGGCGTACAGATCGGGCCATTGATCGCGGGAGCCGGCATCTTCGGCGTTGCCATCGGTTTCGGTTCGCAGACCCTCGTCAAGGACGTCATCAGCGGTGTGTTCTACATGCTGGATGATGCCTTCCGGGTTGGGGAATACATCCAGGCCAAGGATTACAAAGGAACCGTGGAGGGCTTCAGCCTGCGATCGGTACGCCTTCGTCATCATCGCGGTCCGGTCTTCACCGTGCCATTCGGCGAACTCGGAGCCGTCCAGAACATGAGCCGCGACTGGGTGATCGACAAGTTCAGGATCACGGTCGGCTTCAACACCGATATTGATAAGGCACGCAAGCTGACCAAAAAGGTCGGAGCGGAGCTGAAGGATGACCCGGAACTCGGGCCGCTCTTTATCGAGCCCTTGAAGATGAAGGGTGTCGAGGAGTTCGCCGACTACGGAATCGTATTGAGCTTCGCCATGACCACGGTTCCCGGCATGCAGACCTACATACGCCGCAAGGCCTACGCCAAGATTCGCGAGTTGTTCCTGGCAAACGGGATCACGTTCGCCCAACCGACGGTGCAGGTCGGAGGTGACGACAAGGAGGGTGGCGCGGTGGCTGCCGCGCAGGCGATCCGGGCGCACGAAGCAGGTACTGCCGCGCCGCCGAAGTGAGTGCTCTGCGGTGTGCGCTACCGTAATATACGTCCCCAATCATAGCGCTTCGTGAGAACATTCACCGCCTAGATCGTCGAGGCAGGGAGAGGGCGACATGTTCAAACGCGGAATTCTTACGGCGGCGCTCACGTTGGCGACGCTGACATTTGCCGGGAATGCGCCGGCGCAGACGCTGAGCTATGCGGATGCGGTCACGAAGCTCGCCGCCCGACTGCGGCACGGACATCCAGAAACTGTGCAAGGGACTGAACCTCGGCAGCGGACGGATCGCCGACTGCCTGCAGCAGAACGCGGCAAAAGTGTCGCCCACTTGCAAAGGCTCGCTGACATCAGTGTTCCAATCGATAACCCAGCGAGAACACGCGCAGACCGCCTACGAGCGGGTCTGCCAGCGGGACATGTCCAAAAGTTGCTCAGGCATCAAGGGTGACGGCTTCGTGCTGGCTTGTCTGGTGAAAAAGGAAAGGCGCGTCAGCAAGGAATGCAATCAGGTCATCACCGATGCGGGTTGGAGGTAAACCGATGAAACGTCTTATTTCCAAAGCCATTCTCGTTCTGGCCACGGGCGTATTGTTTTCCGGCTTTGCGTCGGCGCAGGAGGTCTCCCAGGAGCGCATCGTCAAGGGACTCGGTAAACTCAGGGCGGCGGCTCCTGCGATCGACCTCGAGATATTGCGACAGGAGGCTATCAACGGCGGTAACCAGCCGATGTCTGCGCTTCCGAACTGGAAGCGGATAGGGAAGCTGCCGCAGATGGTGGTCGAGATCGATTTCGAGAACGACTCTGTCGCCATCCAGCCGAATTCCTATCGCACCCTCGGGCTGATCGCCGACGCGTTGCATCATCCGAACCTGTGGGACTACAAGTTCCTCGTGGTCGGTCATGCCAGCGCGACCGGGGACGAAAAACATAACCTCGATCTCAGCGAACAGCGTGCTGCTGCAATCAAAGAAGCACTATCGACGACGTTTGCCGTCGATCCGGCGCGCCTTTATGCGGTCGGTGTCGGGGAACACTTACCGATCGAAGGCACTAACGTGAAAGGGTCGAACAACAGACGTGTTCAACTTATCAACCTCGGTGTCTTCAAGATTAAGTCCTGATCGGAAAGAGGCCGCGGCGTCGAAACGATGCCGCGCGCCAGCAGTTGATGGGCCGCCCCCTGGGAGTGTGGAGGCTCGGATGAACGCCCCGAGACTAACGCTGTTGGGAAACGCCTGCTTTGCTGGCGGTCTTTGCAGACGCTCGATTCGGCTGCCGATCGCGATCCTCTCGGATGAGTACTCCTACCGAGAATGCATCGCCTGCAAACGAGACTATCTTATGATGGGAGAAACGACATGAGCAGCTCCGACGGACGATCTTCTCCATCTGCTGGCATCGGAAGAAGTGTTCTTCAAGAACTGCGACACACGCCCGTTCTCTGGCTGATCGTGCTGGTGCCGATCGTCATCGTCCTGGAGCACCTGGTTCCGGACAGTCATACGCTGCTCTTTTTCATATCGGTCCTTGCAATCATTCCTCTGGCGACGCTCCTTAGCCGTGCAACCGAGGCGGTTGCGGAGAGAACGGGCGACGCGGTCGGCGGCCTGCTAAATGCTACGCTCGGAAATCTGACCGAGCTGGTGATATCGCTTTCGGCCCTGCGGACGGGACAATATCTGCTGGTCAAGGCATCGCTGGCCGGCGCAATCGTTACAAACACCCTGTTCATGCTGGGCGGCGCATTTCTACTCGGCGGGTTGAAGCATCACCTGCAGGAGTTCAATCGCGTCAATGCTCGCTTCCAGGCCTGCCTGCTTTTCCTGGCAACCATTGCCGTTCTGGTGCCGTCGATCATCAGTGAAGTCGATCAGCCGCCACCGCTCGCCATCTCTCAGAACGTGAGCCTCGGGTTGTCGGTCATCCTCATCGCCGTCTACGCCTTGGGCATGTTGTTCTCCTTGCGAACACATAAGGAGCTTTTCGCCAGTGCCGGTCACGCGGACGAAGAGCAGGCTACCTGGCCGCTTGGCCTCAGCATCGCCATTCTCGTCGGCGTAACCGTGCTGGTCGCATTGGTCAGTGAAATTTTCGTCGGGTCGGTTCAGGTTGCGGCTGAACATCTGGGAATGACACCGGCGTTCGTCGGCTTCATCGTGGTCGCCCTTGTTGGTGCGGCCGCGGAGATGACCACCGCGTTTTCGGCAGCTCGTGCGGATCGCCTTGATCTCAGCGTTGGGATCGCGCTCGGCAGCGCCGCCCAGATCGCGCTTTTCGTTGCCCCGCTGCTGGTCATTGTCAGCTACGTCATCGGACCGGAACCAATGACGCTGCAGTTCTGGCCCGGGGCAGTTACAATGATGATCGTCGCCACCGTGGCCGCTACGCTTCTGTCGAACGGTGGTCGAGGCGCCTGGTACGCAGGAGTGATGGCACTTGCCCTCTACGCGATCTTCGCCTTCACCTTGTTTGTCTTGCCTCCAGCTGGACCGACGTGATCGAAAGGCTACTTCTAGGCGCGCCGCGCGATAGCTCTGCAGCGACGCCAAAGCAAACTCAATCAGGCACCTTGGAAGCGCAAGGAAAGCGGCGCCGATGACGCGAGGCACAGAGAGCAAGTTTAAATCGAGGAGGATGAGAAGGCGGTTCTTCGCCTCTCTCTTCCAGCAACTTCGAATATTGTGGCCGATCTTCTCCGGTGTTCTCGTTGTCATCGTCGGGTCAGGCGCACTTGTCGGATGGATCGAAGGATGGCAGCTCGGCGACACCCTGTACTTCACCTTTGTTACGGGATTGACGATCGGCTACGGCGACCTCGTACCAAAGCAGACAATCGCGCGGGTGCTGGCTCTGGTGATCGGCCTATGCGGGATTGTCCTTACGGGTCTTATTGCCGCAGCCAGCGTGCAGGCTCTCCGTGGCGCTGATCCGGATCGCTCAAATTCTGACAATGCCGATCAGGACTAGGTGAAGTGCCTCGCCGAACCGGCCATTCAGAACTGGAAATCTTAGACTTATGATTCCTGGGACAACACGGAGGCCCCACTACGGCATCGAAGTTTTCGGAAGCGTCGATCGGAGGATGTCCTGCGAAAGTCCGACAAGTCTTGATGTGGAGGGGAAGGGTAGTGGTCGGAGTGGAGAGATTCGAACTCCCGACCCTCTGGTCCCAAACCAGATGCGCTACCAGACTGCGCTACACTCCGTGCCGACGAGGGAGGCCAATACACGGTTCGCCCCGCGCCCGCAATATCTAAATCGCCTATCCCCAACCTTGGTGTGAGCATTCTTTTCCTAAGGCGCCTGTTGGAAACGGTTGAACAGCGCTGCGACTGGTACGGCTTTTTTCTTGAAAAGAAAGGGATTCGCCGCTAAGCAAAATTCATCTCTTCGTGCGATGGTTTGCGTCAAGAGTAGCTGCCTTGTGGGGCAGAATGAAGTTTCAAGTGCGAAAGCCGCTAAATCGGAGGCCCTGCAGCAATGTCTGCCAAGATCTACCGTCCAGCCAAGACCGCGATGCAGTCCGGCAAGGCAAAGACACATATTTGGGTTCTTGAGTTTGATCAGGAGACGCCGCGCACCATCGATCCGATCATGGGCTATACGTCTTCCTCGGATATGCGCCAGCAGCTGAAGCTGACCTTCGAAACGCAGGAACTCGCTGAGGCTTACGCGAAGCGTAACGGCATCGAGTACCGGGTTATTGCCCCGAAGGATCCGCAGCGCCAGATCGTGGCTTATCCTGACAATTTCCGCTATACGCGGACGCAACCCTGGACGCATTGATCCGCGTTCATCCGCAGATTTGACCGGGTGCGAATTCGGTCATGCGGCCCCTTAGCTCAGCTGGATAGAGCACCTGCCTTCTAAGCAGGTTGTCGCAGGTTCGATTCCTGCAGGGGTCGCCACTCTTTCTCGGTCCGTTCTGGACACATAGGTTACGTTTTATTCCTGAGACATAGGTGACACTTTTGGACCGAAAGGGTTCGGCAAAGGTTCAAGCCTGCATGTCTCATCATCGAAGTATCCCAGATCGTAGTCCATAAAGCTTGTCAGCSAGATATKGTCTTCGACCTGTTTGATGCCGACGGCCTGACCGGCGAAGACCAGACTGTCAGTGTCAGATGCATGCGTTCATGGCGGCCGTTCTGCTGCGGGTTGCCCGGCTTGATGCGCTCGATGTCGATACCGAGCCTGAGCCACCAGACGGCGAGCCGAGACAGATTGAACAGTCCGTTGGGGCTAGCGAAAGGCACTCCGTTGTCGGTTCTGATCGCCTTGGGCAGGCCGAACTCCTTGAAGACGCGTTCGAAAACGGTGAAGGCGTAGACTTCCTTGGTCGTGTGCAACGCTTCGCAGGCCAAAAGATAGCGGCTGGCGAAGTCGGTGATCGTCAACGGGTAGCAATAGCGCTTATCGGCAAGCATGAACTCGCCTTTGTAATCGGCGCACCACAGGTCGTTGGGCAGCCCAGGATTGGAGAGTGCTGTTCCTTCAGCCCGGTTGCGCCGCCGCCTACCGTGCTTGACCAGGCCGTTGCGGTCGAGGACGGCATGCACGGTTGAGATCGCCGGCGTGTGAACATCCGGATACAGCCGCGCCAGCCGCTCCCCTGATCTTCGGTGCGCCCCAGTTGGGCTTGTCCTGCTTGGTCCGCACAATCAGCTTCTCGATTTGGAAAGGAAGCTGATTGGCGTGCCGGTAAGGCCGTCGCGATCGATCTGTCAGTCCTTCCAGACCGCTGTCGTTATAGCGGCTGA